>CBDUCU010000067.1:0-12146 GCA_965365725.1 uncultured bacterium
TAAGGAGCATTCATCTGCTTTTATTCTGACTCCTGTCTTCTGATTCCCGTTTTGCTTATCCCTCTGCACTTATCACTCTCCGAGCCATTTCCGTGCTTGAATGATCTTTCGGGTCGCCGACGATGCAGACGCGTCCGCCGTAGGAGCGAACAATGTCGCGTTCGGGCACGGAGTCTTCGGTGTAATCTGTGCCTTTGGCGTGGATGTCGGGGCGAATCGAGAGCAGAAGCTGTTCGACCGTCGGCTCTTGAAAGATTGTGACGAGATCGACCGAGCGCAGCCCGGCGACGACTTCGGCGCGCTCGCGTTCAGGGATAAGCGGGCGACCTTCGCCTTTGAGCGCGCGCACCTGCTCGTCGGAATTGACGGCCACAACAAGCAAGTCGCCGAGCGCACGCGCGGCTTCGAGATAGCGTATGTGGCCGACGTGGACGAGGTCGAAACAGCCGTTGGCAAAGACGATTCTCGCGCCGCCCTTTCGCATAATCGCCACGCGCGCAATCAAGCGGTTGCGGTCGAGAATGCGCGAGACGGCATCATGTCGGCGTTGTTCTTCGTGTGTGCTCATTCTTCTTCCAGAGAGGCTAACAACTCTTCGGCCAGGACGCACGCCGTGCCGCGCTTCATGACGACGATTCCACCCGCATGATTAGCTATCTGTGCCGCATCTGCAAAACTCGCGCCCGAAGCGAGCGCCAGCGCGTAAGTGGCAATGACGGTGTCGCCCGCGCCCGTAACGTCAACCGCTTCGCGCGCGCCGACCGCCTCAATGTGGAGAGGGCGCGCTCCCTCTTCGACAAGCATCATCCCGTGACTTCCGCGCGTAATCAGCAACGCCTTCATCCGCAGACGCGCGCGCAACTCTTCGCCTGCTGCTTCCAGCGTCTCGCGCGCGTCGAGCCTGCAACCCGCAATCTGCTCAACCTCGTCTTCGTTCGGCGTGGCCGATGTAAAGTCTTGAAATTCGTTTAGACGGAAACGCGAATCGACAAACATAAACTTGTCGCCGCCATTGTTCCATCTTCTCAAATATTCGATGATGCCTGCCGAAGCAACACCATAGTTGTAATCGGAGACGATCAACGCGTCGGCCTCTGATGCGACGCGCCGCAGTTTCTCCAAAATTTCAGCTTCAATAGAATCTTCGCTGCGCTGGAGGTCTTCGTAATCCATGCGGATCACCTGTTGACGCGTCGAATGCGCGTGACCGGCGAGGATCCGCACCTTCGTCGTCGTTTGGCTTTTCTTTGAGACGACCACGCCGTCGCAAACGACCCCCGCTTCCTGAAGTTTTTCAATCAATGCACGGCCCGCCGCGTCGTCTCCGACCGCGCCGACCAGACTCGCGTGCGCGCCCAAACTCGCAAGGTTCGCCGCACAGTTTGCCGCGCCGCCCGGCACTGTCTCCGTGCGCTCGTGCCGCAAAATCAGAACAGGAGCTTCCCTCGACACACGGCTGATCTCGCCAAACACAAACTGATCGGCCAAGAGATCCCCCACCACGACGACCCGACGCTCCGAAAACTTTCGCACGAAGGATGACAAAAGCACAGGCGTGAAGGAGTGATGAGTGATGAGTGATGAGTGATGAGTAAAGACCGCTTCTTACTCATCACTCATCACTCATCACTCATCACTCATCATTACTCCTTTCCAAAATCTTTTGCACCGCGTCGAGCAGGTTGTCGGCAACTATTTCGGGTTGTTGTTTCCAAATATGTCGTTGATGTTCCCATTCGCCCAGACCGTAGCCGGAAAGGACAAAGGCGGAGCGGACTCCGGCGGCGTGTGCGAATTCCACATCGCTGTAACGGTCGCCGACCATCCAGCTCTTTGGAAGGTCGATGTTGTGCTCGTCGGCAGCTCGCCGGATGAGACCGGGGCGCGGTTTGCGACAGTCGCAAGTCTGTCGGTAGGGCGCTTGGCCGACCGTCGGATGATGCGGGCAATAGTAGATAGCATCGAGCCTTGCGCCGCCGCGCGCAAGCTCTTCGTTGAGAACAGTGTGGACGCGACCAATCATCTCTTCGGCAAAATAGCCGCGCGCAACGCCGGCCTGATTTGTGACGAGAACGGCAAGCCAGCCCGCCTGGTTAAGAAGCTTTATGGCCTCTGCCGAGTAAGAAAAGACTCGGTAGCGCGAAGGATGATTGACGTAACCGACCTCTTCGGAGATCGTCCCGTCGCGGTCGATAAAGACTGCGCGATTCTTTATCATCGCGCGACCTCTTGAAGCAGGGCGTTCGATGCAAGCGCGCTTGCTGCACGTTCAAAAACTTCTTCGGGCGTGATGGCCGTCATGCAGCGATGATCGATCGGGCAATCGCGCAGCATGCAGGGCGCGCAAACAGGAGGACGGCGGACGATTGCAGCCGAAGAGGTAAAAGGCGCGGTGGTCTGTGGATTGGTCGGGCCGAAGACGACGACGACAGGACATCTGACGGCGGCAGCGATGTGAGCAGGGCCGGTGTCGTTTGTGACAAGCAAGTTTGAGAGTGCGAGGATGGCCGCCGTTTGCGAAAGCGTCGTGCGACCCGTGAGCATAAAAGGCGCGCTCTTCATTTGCGTGCAGACCTTTTCTGAAACATCTCTCTCTTCTTTCGCGCCGATGAGCAGAATTTGCGCGCCCGCGTTTTCAATCAACATGTCGGCAACTGCGGCGAAGCGCTCAAGTGGCCAGCGTTTTGCGCGGCTGTTGGTCGAGCCGGGACAAAGCGCAACGATTGGACGATCGAGCAGCACGCCCTGTTCTTTCAACAGCGCACGCGCTTCGTCTGCCGCCCGATTTGAGATTTGGAGATTGATGTCAGGCTCGCGCTGCTCAACTTGAGTCGAGCCGTAAAGAATCCGCTCAATCTCGCCGACGATGTGAAGATAGTAATTAACTTCATGACGCTCTTTGCGCCAGCGCGGGACGGCGAGCGGGTGTGTGAGCAAAAAGCCGCGCCCGTCGGTCGCATAACCAACTCGACGGGGCACGCGTGAGTAGCGCGCGAGCAGCGCATGCGCAAAAGCATTGGGGAAGAGAATTGCCATGTCGAAACGTCGGGCGCGCAACTGTTTCGACTGACGCAAAAATCTGCGCAAGCCTTTGCCATCGTCGTCAACCAACATCAGATCATCGATAAAATCAGCGCCATCAAAAATCCCTTCGGCCCATGCGCGCGTAGCGAGTGTGATATGCGCGCCGGGCAACACACGGCGCAGCTCTCGCAGCGCAGGCACGGTCATCACCGCATCGCCCACCCAGTTTGCGCCGCGCACAACGACGCGCTTGATCTTCTCGGAATTGAGACTACGTTCTTTCACAAGAATGTCAGTGATCTGTTGTCAGTTGTTCGTTGTATCTGTGCCGCGACCTTTGACATTCATTATGCGCGAATAGTTGTCCATGCGATAACAACGGACTACTGATGACGGACGGTCTTTAAAGCAAACTTCTCAACCCGTCGGCGATGCTCGTCAAAGGTTCCCATCCAAGCTCGCGGCGGATGCGCGAGAGGTCTGTAACGTATTTGACGGGGACGGGCGCGGGCAGTGGCGCGGATTCGTCGATGACAGGCTCAATTTCAATCATCCGCCCAACGGTTTCGACGATCTGGCGAAGGCTCAAAGCGTTTTCGCGCCCGCCGCCGAGATTATACACGCCGTGCATGATGGATGAGTCGATGAAGGCGCGGCAGGCGCGCGAAAAATCTTCGACGTGGAGAAGATCGCGCACAGGCGCGCCGCCACCGGGCAGGCGAACGGGCTGTCGGCGTTTGACCGATTCGACGTAATGAGTGACAAAACCGGAGGCGTTGCCTTCCGTCGGACGTGCATAGACGGCTGAGAGACGAAAGATGCAGGAGCGCACGGCGCGCGCGCGCGCATAGTAATCGACGAAACGCTCGCCGATGAGCTTTGACCATTCGAGCGCGGATTGCCCGGCGTAAGTCGTCGGACAATCTTCCGGCACTTCGTTATATGCGGCTGCGTGCTCGCCGTACACGTCTTTTGTCGAGGCGTAGATAAGAACAGCGTTGGGACTCATCAAACGGGCAATGTTCGACGTGCCGACGGCGTTTGTGCGAAAAGAAAGCTCTGCTTCGGCGGGGTCTTTGCTGAGGTGCGCGGCCAGATGGATGACAACATCGTAATCCGCAACCATCATTGCATCTGACTCGACAAGGATGTTGCGATTTGAACGGCGCGAGAAATCGTCTGCGTCAAAGAAGCGGCGGACGTGCGTGCCGAGATAACCGCTTCCGCCTGTCACTAAAATTCTCATCAAATGTTTTAAGAAATATCTTTCGAGTCCTCTGCGCGGCCTTTGCGTTCTTTGCGCGACGGGTGAATTTTGCAGCGCAAAGTATTCGCAAAGAATTCGAAGGCTGTGTGCGATCGGTTACTTGACGTTTCCTTCAGCGAGTTGATGCAAAGAGACGAGCGCGTCGGCGCGTCCGATGGCGATAAGCAGGTCGCCGGGTTCGATTTTTGTTTCGCCTGATGGATTAAAGGTCATCTGCCCGTCGGCGCGTCGGATGGCGGCAATCACGATGTCGAGTTCGGAGCGGATGCGCGTCTCGCGTAATCTATGACCGGCCAGCTCAGACGAGCCGCCGACTTCAACCTGCTCAAAGGCGAGATCGAGATTATCTGCGGCGACAGAATCCATAAAATCTGCAACGGCCGGGCGCAAAAGCGCGGTCGCCATCCGGTGGCTGCCGATCAATGTGGGCGAGATGACGCGGCTGGCTCCGGCCTTGATGAGTTTCGGCTCGGCAGACTCTTCGACGGCACGCGTCACGATCTGCAACTCGCGGTTGAGATCGCGCGCCGTCAACACAACGTAAAGGTTCTCCGCGTCGGCAGGGAGACACGCAGCAAGCCCGCGCGCGCGTTCAATTCCGGCTTCTATTAACGTCTCGTCAAGCGTTGCGTCGCGGACGAGCACTTGCGCGGCGGGAAGTTCAAGCTGTCGCGCTTTCTGCGCGTCGCTTTCAATGACGAGAAAGGGAACGCCCGCGCGTTGAAGCTCGCGGACAATGCGTGAGCCGACGCGTCCCGCGCCGCAAATAATAAAATGGTCGCGCATCCTGCCTATTTCACGCTGCCGACGGCGCTTGCCAAAAACGTCAACAATCTCAGACTGCACAAGCGCCTGCACCGCGCTTGAGAGCGCGAAGCCTGTCACACCTACGCCAAGGATCATGTAGAAGATCGTAAAGTCGCGGCCCGCCGTCGAGAGCGCGTGCGGCGGGCCGTATCCCACCGTCGTCATGGTCATCAAAGCCATGTAGAGGCTGTCGCCGACTGGCCAGCCTTCGATAAAATGATAGCCGACCGTGCCGACGATAATCGCACCCAAGAGTGCGATGAGCAGATAAGCGAGGCGCTGGCGCGACCTCCGCGTCAGGTTCGAGATGGGAGACATCGAGAATCTTCAATGCGGGCATCAAACTAAAGCATCCCTGTTTTGCGAGAAGGGAAACGGTAACGAAAAGAGGCTCGAATCGTCAATGTGAAAGAAGCTGTTGGCTATTAGCGATTAGCCGTGAGCCAGAAGAGCGCAGGCGGATGATTGTGGTCGCTCCTGGATTTTTGTTTGACTAACAGCTAACAGCTAATTGCCGACAGCTTCTTTTCAATTCACGATTTACGTTCTACTATCAAAGCCGATGGCCGTCAGGCATCCACCACAAGGACATGTGCCGCCGCCGCGCGGGCGAAATGGTTCGCGCCGCATCGTCAGGTTTGAAGAACCGCCCGAAGGTTTCTGGCGACGTTGGAGGCGGCGCGTCTTGAGGCCCGCGCTCATCATCCCGCTCGTCTTTCTCACGACCGTTTCGGTCGGCGTTCTCGGTTATTACTATTACGTCTTCTCGCAGCGCATCGACAAACTTTTGCGCGGCGAGGTCTTTACGCGCTCGGCTGGAATTTACGCCGCCCCGAAAGAGATTCGAACCGGCGACGGCATGTCGATGGATGACCTTGTCGGGCGGCTGCAACGTCTCGGCTATGTCGAAAAATCGCAGCAGGCCGATGCGGCGCGCGGGCGTTATGCGGTCAGCGGCGGCACAATCGAGATCGAGCCAAGCAAAGACAATGTGATTGACGACAAGAAACAGTTTCCGCGTTTGCGCGTGCAGTTTGCAAAGGGCGGCAAGTCGATTGCTTCGATCAGCAATTTCGACGCGAATGGCGCGCGCGTGCAGAGCGCATATCTTGAGCCTGAGCAGATCACGTCGGTTGCGGCGGGGCGCGAGCGGCAAAAACGCAAGATCGTCGGGTTTAAGGATTTGCCGCCGCATCTTGTAAAGGCCATCGTCGTCACCGAAGACAGAACCTTTTTCGACCACTACGGCATCAACATACGCGGCATCGTCCGCGCGCTCATCAGGCGCTACGACGCAGACCCCAACTCGCCCATCGCGCGACAGGGCGGCTCGTCCATCACTCAGCAGCTTGTCAAAAATCTCTTTCTCACGCCCGAGTATTCGATCAAACGCAAGGTGGCCGAAGCCTATATGTCGATCATCCTTGAGACGCGTCTGTCGAAGGAAGAGATTTTTACGCTCTATTGCAACGAGGTCTATCTCGGTCAGCGTTCGGGGTTTTCAGTAAAGGGTTTTGGCGAGGCCGCCGAATCCTATTTCAACAAGGACGTGACGGCCGTCAACCTGCAAGAGGCCGCGCTTTTGGCCAGCATTATCCGCAGCCCGAATCGCTACAACCCATACAAGTATCCGGATGTCGCTGCGGAGCGTCGCAATCAGGTCTTAAAACAGATGCTCGAAGCGGGCGCAATCAGCGAACAGGAGTTTGCGCAAGCCTCTGCATCAGATGTCAAAGTCGTCCGCACAAAGGGACGCATCGACACTTCGGACGCGCCGTATTTTATAGACTACGCGCAATCGCAACTCTCAGAAACAATCGCCGATACGTCTGCCGCCGAGCGTCTGCGTATCTACACGACGATTGATATGGACTTGCAGCGCGCGGCCTACGGCGCACTCGTCAAACAACTCGCCGCGCTCGACAAGATTCAAGCAAAACGTTTTCCGGCGGGTACGCTTCAGGCGGCGCTGGTGGCGATCAAAGCCGACACGGGCGAGGTTGTAGCGATGGTCGGCGGACGCGATTATGAAAAGAGTCAGCTCAATCGCGCGACCGACGCGATGCGGCAGCCCGGCTCGGTCTTTAAGCCCTTCGTCTATGCGACCGCGCTCAACACTGCCTACGACCCCGTGCCGCGCGTGATTACTGCTGCGACGACTTACGTTGACGAGCCGAAGACTTTCAACTTCGGCACGCAGGAATATTCTCCGGGAAATTTTGGCGACGTGTATGCACGCGCGCCCGTGACGTTGCGTGATGCGTTAGTAAAAAGTCTCAACGTCATAACGGTCGAGGTCGCACAGGAAGTGACCATCGGGCGCGTGATGAATTTTGCGTCCAAAGCCGGATTGCCAAAGCCAAAACAGAACTATCTGGCGCACGCCTTGGGGACGAACGAAGCTACGCCGCTACAGGTTGCATCCGCCTACACGGCTTTTGCGCAAAACGGAAAACGAGTTGCGCCCATCGCCATCAACCGCGTGACAAACGGGCGCGGCGCAACCGTTGTCGCACCCGGAGCGCAGAAGTCGGAAGTGATGACCCCTGAAGTCGCCTACGTCATGACCTCTTTTATGAAGGACGTAGTCAATCGAGGGACGGCAGCGAAAGTGCGCGCGCGCGGTTTTAAGGCGAATGTTGCGGGTAAGACCGGCACGTCGCGCGACGGTTGGTTTGCAGGTTATACGCCGCACCTTGTCTGCGTCGTCTATGTCGGATTCGACGACGGCTCTGATCTAGGCATGACGGGCGCTGATTCTGCGCTTCCCATCTGGACGGATTTTATGACGGCTGCGCTTGCTGCACATCCGGAATGGGGCGGTGATTGGCAGCAGCCCGCAAACGTCCAACAGGCGGAGATCGACACGCGCACAGGTCTTCTCGCCACAAGCGATTCGACGACGAAGCGGGCCGAACTTTTTATCGCGGGAACAGCGCCGACACAGACGAGCGTCGAGCAGCCTGCAGATGGAATCGAAGAGGGCGGCGAGACTTTGGAAAGCGGAGCAGAAACAATCGAAGTCCCGGCAGATTCGGTCGGCGCTCCTTTATCGGATTTGCCGCCACCTTCGCGCCAGCGCAACGCACCGCGACCGGATGATGACGACGAATCGTCGCCGCGCCTGTCAGGACTTGTCACGCTCGACATTGACCCGACGACCGGCCTCGTCGCCGTCGAGACGTGCCCCATTCGTCGCTCGAAGACGTTTCGCATCGGCGAAGAACCACGACGCTATTGCGGCCCGCAATATCACACGGGCCGCGTCATCATCCCTTCCGAGACGCGCCCACGCCGCGTCTCGCCATAGCTGAGCGCAGACGCGCTCAGTCGCGCCACCGGATAAACATGCCAAGCGTATAGACGACGGCTGCCAGCGCGAACACGCCGATAATGATCAGCTTGTTGCGTCGTCCGTAGATAATCTGCCAAATTCCGGCGACGACAAAAGAGAGGCTGAGCGACAAGACCGCGCCAAGAATGGCAAAGATAAGAAGCGCGTCCTGTGCGTCTCCTGTGAAACGCGTTGACGAGCTTGACGATCCCACAAGCGACATCGAA
This sequence comes from uncultured bacterium, assembly GCA_965365725.1. Lineage (GTDB taxonomy): Bacteria > Acidobacteriota > Blastocatellia > Pyrinomonadales > Pyrinomonadaceae > DASQDT01. Next base: position 8,660 of record CBDUCU010000067.1, read on the forward strand.
TTGGCGATAAAGAATATAAGCCACGCCATCCCTGCCGAGAGCAGACCGCCAAGGACGACAAGTATCCACCCAAGCGCACGAATCAAACTCGTCTTGCTCAGTTTCCTGCCGCACCGAGGACAATTACTTATTGACTCGCTTGTCTCAAAATCGCACCGGCTGCAAAAATAGGGCTGAGTCATCCACATCTCCTGAATACCGAACGCAAGCTAATAAGATCGTCTGATTTGCTGCTGGGATGCGACAAGTATATGCGAACAAGTGGAGAGCATTCTATTTTTTTAGACGCTGGCCTTGGCGAAAATGATTTGTAAATAGATCGCTTGCGGGCAAACATAGTTTGAAGGTTTGCGTATTAGCATCGTTTGCAAAATCAATCGGTTGGGGAAAATCTTTGATGCAAGTTAGTTCAAACACAAATTCGCGCAGACGGTTTCTCGCAACGCTGTTGCTCTTTTTATTTCTGACTTCGCCTTCGGCGCGTGCCATTCAAAGTGGTGCTGCGCCCGCCGCCAAACCTTCTGCACCTCTGACGCCGAGCGAGCGCGAAGCGCTTTCGCGCGTCAAGTCCGAGACTGTAAAAGAGATTGTCACGACGCTTTCGTCAAAAGAGATGGAAGGGCGCGGTACAGCGCAGCCGGGCGGCGACCGCGCAGCCAGGTACATCGCCGACAGGTTTGCAAAATTTGGTCTCAAGCCGCTCGGCGACAACGGAACATATTTACAATCAATCAAGTTTCGCATCTCCGAAGTGCAACCGGAATCAAACATCAAAGCGGGCGAAGCAGTTCTGAAACACGGCGAGGATTTTGTGCTGCCTCCGCCGCACACTTACGAGCAGGCGGACTTGACGGGCGAAGTGGTCTTTGTCGGCTTTGGTGTTGTCTCGCCCGAACTCAAGCGAGACGATTTTGCGGGACTTGACCTGAAAGGCAAGATCGTCGTCTATGTGACCGGCATGCCAAAGGGCGTTGACGAAGCTGCATGGAACAAGGCTGCAAGCACGCAGAGCAAAGTAATGAACGTCTTCGGGCGCGGCGCGGCGGCGCTTCTGATTGCAAACGTCAGCCAGCCGAATGCACCTTTTCCCGTGCTGGCCGATTACCTTTCGCGTCGTCAGGTCGCACTGGCAAGCGAACCCCTGCCGCCATTCAAAATTCCGCCCGTTCTCCTCGCCGGAGATGCCGGCATGGAGAAACTTTTCGCCGGAACGGGCACAACTTATGCGCAGGCGTTTGAGAAGCTGATGAGCGGCGAGCCCGTTTCGCGCGCGCTTGGCAAGAGCGCGACCATGACGATTCGTATCAAGAGAGGCGAGGGAACGAGCAGCAACGTCGTCGGGCTGCTCGAAGGCTCAGACCCCAAGCTCAAGGAAGAGGCCGTCGTCTATTCGGCGCATTACGACGCTTACGGCATCAACGCGAGAGGCGTAATCTATCCCGGCGCAGCAGACAACGCGCTCGGCACAGGAATGATCCTCTCAATCGCCGAAGCGCTCTCGAAAAGCGCGAAACGCCCTCGTCGCTCCGTTATCTTTCTCGCCGTAACGGGCGAAGAATACGGTCTGCTCGGTGCGGAGCATTGGGTTTCACATCCGACCTGGCCGCTTGAGAAGGTTGTTGCAAACATCAATCACGACAGCGCGGGGACGGAGATTTACGCTCCCGTCAAACGCGTCGTCGGATGGGGACAGGAGCACTCCGACCTCGGCCCTGTTTTTGAAGGAGCGGTTGCGGCCACCGGCAACATCGTCACGCCCGACCCGTTTCCCGAAGAGAACGTCTTTACGCGTTCAGACCATTACGCTTTTGTCAAAAAAGGCGTGCCTGCGCTAATGCTTTTGGGAGCGCCGGGCGGCGACCCCGCGCCTTGGCTGGCGCGCACCAAAAAATGGATGGTCACCGACTATCACTCGCCCAACGACGTGGTCGCGCCCGGTTGGGATTGGAGCGGCCCGGCGACGCTCGCACAGATCGGTTTTCTTATCGGATTGCGTGTTGCAAATGCAGAGAAAGCACCCGCATGGCTTCCATCTTCGCCCTACAACAAACCGCGTGCGGCAAGCTCTGCGCCCACCATCAAACAGTAAACGAGAACCTGAAATCCTCTCCATTAAACTTTAACAACTACAAAGGCCGCGATGAATTAAATTTTCGTCGCGGCCTTCGTCTAACAAACTACCAACAACGCATCTCAAGTGAGAATCACCCTGTCGTAAATCTCGCGCATCGAGAGCATGCAATCAACCGAGGTCAGCTCGATTATGTTTTCAATCGAGGCGATGTCTGAAAGAAGCCAACGCCCGTCCGCTTGCCTGACGTATTGTTCGACTTTGTACTCGTCCTGTGCGACAAGCAGATATTCTTTTAATGATTCTATAGTGCGATAGCAGCCGAACTTTTGAATGCGGTCGTAAGAAGCAGTGGATTTAGATAGAACTTCGATAATCAACGTCGGGTTGAGTAATGTATCAACAAACTCATCTTCAAACACCGGGCTACCACAAGCCACAACCACGTCTGGATAAGCGTACAGCTTAGTAGAAGGAATTCTTACTCTCATATCACTCGAATAAACTTCGCAGGGTTTAGCGCGCAGCGCATTGCTTAGCTCCCTTGTGAGATTCGTGGTGATTAAATTGTGCTCGCGGCTTGCGCCGGTCATGGCGACGATCTCGCCATTGATGTACTCGCTCTTAAATTCTGCCTTGCGCTCAAGGTCGAGATACTCGTCGATGCTCAAATGCGGATTTGTTTGACGGGACATAAAGCTCACTCCATCTCTTTTACTGCTTTGCTCGCATTGTTCGCATTATAACCCCAGGGCCGTGCGCAGCGTCTCGATTGCGAGCGCGGCTGCGTGACGTTTGCGCGCGGGCAGACCGTCAACCGCATCCGTCAACTGCTGACGGTCAAGTCGCGCGGCATCTTCGACGCGCATTCCCGTCATCATCTCCGTCAGCGCAGAGCCGCAGGCAATCGTCGGCGGGCAGCCGTAGGCGAGAAAGCGCGCCTCGCAAATAAGGCCGTCGCTGATGCGCAAAAAGAGCTGTAAGCGGTCGCCGCAGACCGGGTTTGTCTGCTCGGCAAAGGCATTAGCATTGGCCAAAGAACCGGCGTTGCGCGGGTTGGCGAGATGGTCTTTGAGTTTCTCGGAGTAGGGCATCAAAGCGAAGCTCGAAAGATCTTGTTCAAAGTCGAAAACCTTGCGTGAAGGTCTGTCAACTGCGAGCTAGAAATCTCGAACTCAGGTGGTCATGCATGCACGTTCAGCCAGTGATTTCTGATAGAGCGGCGAGAGACGACGCAAATTCTCGACGGCGCGCGGGAGAACCTCCAACACATATTCGATGTCGTCTTGCGTCGTATCTTTGCCGATGCTAAATCGGATTGAGCCGCGCGCCAGTTCGTCCGTGCGTCCGAGCGCGAGTATGACGGGCGAAGGCTCAAGCGAGCCTGAAGAGCAGGCGGAGCCTGTCGAGACCGCA
>CBDUCU010000068.1:0-12020 GCA_965365725.1 uncultured bacterium
TTATTCGCCGAAACAATTTTGCGGGCCTCTCCGATACGTTTAGAAAGACTGCGAAGCCGGGCACATTCACCGACACAGACATCGCCGTCTATCGTGAAGCGCTGCACAAGCCCGGCGCGGTTACCGCAGCCGTCAACTACTATCGAGCAAACGCATTCTCACTGTTGCGGCGCAGACGCACAGGCGATGCCGCTTCAACTGAAGGACGCGTCAGCGCACCCACGCTTTTCATTTTTGGAGAGCGCGATCCTTTCATCATTCCTGAGACAGTCAAGGGCATCGACGAATTTATCGACGCACCCTTTCGTGAAGTTCGTCTCGCGCGCGCAGGCCATTGGGTGCAACAGGAGTATCCGACGGAGGTCAACGCGGCTCTCATCAGTTTTCTCGAAGATTGAAAAATAGAGATGTTGGATGCTGGATGCTGATCGCGCTCTACTAACGAATGGTCAGCGCTCGACATCTGCCGATTTACATGGAAGCGAGTAACTCTGTCATCTATACGGTCGAAGGCGCAGTGGCGCTCATCACGCTCAATCGACCTGAGAAGCGCAACGCGCTCAACGATGCTCTGATTCAAGAGCTCAAAGATGCTTTGCGAGATGCAGACGCGCAAGGCTCTGTGCGCGCCGTCGTCATCACCGGCGCGGGCGCAGATTTTTGTTCGGGTGCCGATCTATCAGCGCTGCAAAAAATCTCTGAAAGCTCCATCACGGAGAATCTCGAAGACGCGCAATCTTTGATGGAACTGTTCGCGCAGATCAGGCGCGTGCGCATCCCTGTGGTCGCGGCTGTACGCGGGCGCGCGCTTGCCGGCGGGTGCGGGCTTGCCACTGCCTGCGACATCGTGCTCGCCGCGCGCTCTTCGCGTTTTGGTTATCCCGAAGTAAAAATTGGTTTCGTTCCCGCGATGGTGATGGCGATCCTTCGCCGCAACGTCTCTGAAAAACGCGCCTTCGAGCTAATCACGCGCGGCGGCGAGATTAGCGCCGAAGATGCTTTGCGCTTTGGTCTCATCAATCAAGTCTTTGACGACGGTTCGTTTGAGAACGAGGTTGAGTCTTACGTCGCCGGATTTGAAAAGGTGAGCCGCTCAGCCGTGATGCTTTCAAAGCGTCTTCTCTACCAGATGGACGGCATGACGTTTGAGACGGCTCTCCACTCCGGCGTTGATGTAAACACTATTGCGCGCATGACCGATGATTGCCAAAAGGGAATCGCGCGCTTTTTGAAGAAGCCATGAGCGACTGAATTCTGCTGATTGTTGTTTCTCTGCACCCTTCCGTTCGTCCAAATTTTCGTTAAGAAAATTCATTATTTCGTAGCAGGTCGGTTTCGCTGATTAGAAAGAGACTCATTCCTGACGGTATATTTCTTATAAATCAAGCTTTAGAGAGGACTGAGTAGAGGCTGGAATAATGCTTGCCTTAACTCGGTCCTTATCCATTTAGTATTCAAAGTTGTTCCCGATTTTCAAATCTACACTTGAAGAAGCCAAAAGGAGGCAAGACCCGTGAGCTTTAACCCAAAAGCATTGTCGAGGGGCCTCGCAAGCCTGTTTGTTCTGGCTCTACTTCTGACTGCGCCAGCTTATGCGCAAAGAACGAACGCTGACTTGACGGGCCGTGTGCACGATCAGAATGGAGCGGCAGTTCCGAACGCAACAGTTACTGCGCGCAACACCAGCACCAGTTTTGAGCGCAACGCGCAAACCAACAATGACGGAGATTATGTCATTAGGGAACTGCCACCCGGACGGTACGAGATTACCGTCGAAGCGACGAGTTTTAGCAAGGCTCTCGTCAAAGACCTTGAGTTGAACATCGGGACGGCCAACACGCTCAACTTTGATCTCAAACCCGGCCAGATCACTGAAACTGTAGAAGTCTCTGCCGGCGGCATACTGGTTGAAACCACCCGCTCCGACCTCGCCGACGTAGTCACGCCGTTGCAGGTACAGACGCTCCCGCTTTTGAATCGAACATTTTCAAACCTCTCGGTTATCGCACCCGAGGCACGGCCTGTGGGCAACTTCGACCCCACTAAAACGCGCATTGGCAGCGTCGCCTTCAACGGTGGAGACGGACGACAGGTGGACGTCAATGTTGACGGCGGCGACAACAAGGACAACGTCGTCGGAAGCCTCATACAAAACTTCGCCTACGAGTCGATTCAGGAGTTTCAGGTCTTGCAGCATCGCTGGACGGCCGAGTCGGGTCGCTCTGTGGGCGGCATCGTCAACGTCGTCTCAAAATCCGGCACAAATGAGTTTCATGGTTCGCTGTTTGGCAATTTCCGTGATGCCTCGCTTCGCAAGCTCGACTATTTCGAGAAGCAGACGGCGGCGACTACGCCCAACTTTGAAAAGCCGGAATTTAGTCGGCAGGAGATTGGCGGAAGCCTGGGAGGCCCAATCGTTAAGAACAACCTCTTCTTTTTCGGCTCGTACGAGCGATTTCGTGAACGCTCTTTCAACCTTGTCACCGCTTCGGCGCTGGCACAGCTTCAGGCCATTCCCGGAGCCGCGCCCGAAGCAGCGATTTCAACTCCGTACGACGACCACCTGATGACGCTGAAGTTTGATCACAAAATCGACGCGAGCCAGTCGATGTTCTATCGTTATTCGTTTCAGAAGAACAGCTCGCCAAACGACCAGATTCCGGTTCCTGCCACTGCGGATTTGACAAATGGCAATACGAACGACAACAAGATTCATTCGCTCGTTGTCAATCACACGTGGACTGCGAGCCCGACAAAGCTCAATCAGTTTGTCTTCCACTGGCAAGACTTCAAGAATGAAATTCTCGGCGTAACTGACCGTCCCAACACCGTCTTCCCTTCGGTTCAGACCGGACGCAATGCAAACGTGCCGCAGGCTACCGAAGAAAGAAAATTCCAGCTTCGCAACGACTTCTCGTGGCTCGCCGGCAACCACAACATGAAGATGGGGATCAATTACATCAACACGCGCTTTGGGGGATTCTTCTTTTTTGGCGCGCAGGGTTACCAGTTCACCTTCTTCGACGACCCGCTGACCATTCGCAACAACACCAACGGGCTCTACCCGCAGGGTTTTGCCACGCCCGGCGCAGTCAGGCAAATTACTTTCTCCGATGGAGAGGCGACGCACGATCAACAGTTAGATCAGCTCGCCTTTTACTTCCAGGACGATTGGAGGATCACGCCCCGGCTGACATTCAATCTCGGCTTGCGTTGGGATGCAAACATCGGCAATCTCATCGACCAGACAAACAATCGCACCATCCAAATTCTCAGTCAGCTCAACGACCCGCTTGCGCGCGCCATCACCGGCGACCCTGAGAAGTTGAGCCGCACGACTCCGAGCTGGACGGAGTTTCAGCCGCGCGTCGGTTTCGCATACGACCCGACGGGTTCAGGCCGCACGGTGATACGCGGCGGCTACGGCATCTTCTACGACCAGCTCTTCCAAAACCTAACGCTCTTCTCATTGTCGCAAACGACACCCGAGCTGTTTCAAACCATTCTTAGTCTGAGCAATACGAGCGTCGGTGTCGGGCAACTCGCTGGTTTCCGCTTTGGCATTGACCCGCCGCCTCCGCTTCCGGCCAACTTCTCAATCAGCGAGCTTTCCGTCGGCGGCTTCGGTCGAATCAATGACCCGGACGCTTCAGAGCCTTATGTCCAAAAGTTCTCCGTCGGGTTTGAAACAAAGCTCGATCAGAACACGACGATCTCAAGCGACTATGTGCATACGCTCGGGCTGCATGAGCCGCGTGTGCAGGTCATCAATCCGCGTATCCGTCACATCTGCGACCCGCTCTTTCCGACGGCAACTCCGTCGTCGCCCCTGTGCGTGCGCGGTGTGACGAGCCGCAGGCTTGACCGCGCCTTTGTCAACGCGGGCTTTCCGGCAAACCGCATCGAACAGATCAACATGATCGGCACGACCAATCGCTCGCTGTTTGATAGCTGGGCCACGACCCTGCGCCGGCGGACGAGAAGAGTGCTGTTGTCAGCCAGTTATGTTCTGTCAAACTCGCGCTCGTGGGGCGGACAGCCGCTTGCTTCTTATGGCGGTAACGGCATTGCCACAACGCCGGAAAATCAGTTCAAGCCGGAGGAGTTTGGGCCGACGCGCCTTGACGAACATCACCGCGTAGTCTTCAGCGGCGTGTTCGATTTGCCCAGCGATTTTCAACTTGCCCCGCTCATCCAGCTCGCCAGCGCGCGCCCCTTTTCACTCAACGCCGGGATCGATCTTGATGGCGACGGCCTTGTCACAAACGACCGCATCTGCGAGGGCACAGACCCGGCGGCAGTCTTTGCCGCGCGCGGAAACTCAGCTGCCATTCAAGCCCTCAATCCGCTCGGCTGCCGACAGGCTCAGGTCAACAGCGTTCGCAGCGGTTTTGTCACTGATTCGGCTGGCAACGTAATTGACGAGCGGACTGGGCGCTTCTTCAACGTTGATCTGCGTGTTCAAAAGACGGTTCGCTTCAGCGAGCGGTTTGCAGTCAAGGGCTTCGCTGACTTTTTCAATCTCTTGAACACCGAGAATCTCTCTTTCTCAAATCGCCTTGGCAACACTCCGGCTACGGCGCGCAGCACATTCCGTCAACCAAACTCGCTCTACGGCCCCGGCTTTGGACCGCCTGTGGGCCGACCGCTGACGGTACAGCTTGGAGTCCGCATGGACTTCTAAAGAAGGGATTATTGGCAATTGTCAGGCGGCGACGGTTTTTTTTACTGTCGCCGCCTGTTTTTTATAGGTCGGGGTGAGAGAGGAAGGACCGGCGCAACTATGAATGACAATGAGCAAGCGTTTTGGATGTGCCAAAGGAGCAGGTGAAGATGCCGAATCAAAACACGCTTCTCTTATTAACAATAGGGGTGTCGGCAGCCAGTGAGCTGGTTCTTTCCCTTTTGCCAATCTCGTTGAAGCTCAATCTCATCCTCGTTGCTGCTTCGACGTATCGAACAAAAAACATGACGACGACGACCCTCACCTTGTCGGCAAGGGTTTTTAATCTTCGATCTCTGAGCGCAACAGCGGAATAGTTAATCGGGGGCAATAAACTGAAGATAAAGCCTCTTTCGTTTTCTAAAATCAAGCGCCGGTTTTTTCTCAAGTAATGAGTTCCACCGGTGATGCGCACTATCTTTTGATAGAGCTCCGTAATGGTCTTTCTCGCCGGGTGCAAGACGCAAACTTCTTCTGCGTAGATTAGCTTATAGCCGAATGAAGCTACACGCCGTCCCCATTCAACATCACCACACGATTGTGCGTGACCGTCAAAAAAATTTACATGCTCAAAAACTCTCTTGAAGGTAAAGAGATTGGCGGTCGCACCGAAGCTGCCGTGTTTAATGTAGCTTTCCTGCAGTAGATATGTCGTTTGCTCGTAAAGCTCAACGGCGGTCGGGCTTTGCGGGTTCTCAAAAAATATCTCGATCTTGCCGGCCAGCAGCCCGCACGCAGGCTCGCGCAAAAGATTCTCAACGCCTTTGCGTATCCAGTCACGGGCGGGAATACAATCCGCATCGGTAAAAGCAATAATCTCGCCGTTGGAAATAGAAATTCCTTTGTTACGCGCCGCGTAAGAACTCCGGCGAGATTCATTCTCATATCGCGCTTGTCTGAATTGATTGACAATGGACTTGATACATTCATCCGGCCCATTGTCGACGACAATCACTTCATAAAGATGCTTCGGATAGTTTTGAGCTTCCAAAGTCGCCAAACAAATCTTGAGACGTTCGGAGTCGTTTAAGACTGGAATGATTACGGAAACGAATGGATAGGACATGGGGTTCAATGCCCGGTCTGCAATGCATAAACGATTTAAGATCTGTCAAAGAGAAATTTGATTGAAGGTCATGACGCTTGTTCTCAACTTGCTTCCGCACGACGTTTCATCCAACCGGGAGCAAAAAGCGTGGCGTACATGCCAAACATTTCCGCGCCGCGCGCCGCGCTCGACATCACAAAGACAAAAGGAAGCAGACCAAAACGACGCGACCGATTGAGACCCAGAAGCTTTCCGAATCTGAGCCATTGCGGTATGTCGAGCAGAATATGCCAGAGCATCGAAGCCAGAGGCTCAAGAATCTTCATGCGCGCGAGCCACTTGTTTGGATAAGTCAGATCGATGCGTCTTAACAGGAAGACCTCATACCCGAAACGAACGTGAAGTCGCTTAAGCCACCAACCTAAAGAGAAGTTGTGGGCGATTTGCTGTTCGGGCTGGAGTAGAATTTTTGCGCCCGATTCAACCAGCGTGCGATACAAAAACGACCCGGCGCATGTGCGGCCAAGGTCTGTTCTAAAAGGATTTTGCAGAAAGAGTTTTGACCGCACCGCGAGATTATGACTCAAGAACGCGTTCGGCATTCTGCTTAACTCGCAAGCCGCTTTGCCGATAATAAAACCCCACGAGATTGATGCCGCGACCTGCATCAGGGGATGACCCGGTTGCCATCCACTTTCGCCTCGAAAAAGGCTTACGCCTGCCACCACATCAGCTCCATTTGTAATGCCGCGATGGATTGACGAAAGCCACGCCGGTTGGGGTTGTGTATCTGAATCGGTGAAGGCAAGGATTTGACCCGATGAATTGATTGCTCCACGATTCTTTAATTCGTAATAGTGTGCGCCGTCGGCGCAAACCGTCCTGACGCGAAAGAAAGGCAGGCCCTCTCTCGCATACATCTTATTCCAGCCAGAGCATTGTGCAGAGCTTCCAACCAGAATCAACTCCACCTGGTTGAGCGGGAAATCCTGTCTCTTCAAACCGTCTATTGCGTCGGCGACTGTGCCCAGCGCAGACGATTCGTTGTAGCCCTCGACGATGACTGAGATGACAGGTCGCACGTCTGTTGCCTCGCTTTTCATCATTTGTCATGCGCCGCCGGTATGCTTGATCGAAAAGCCAACTACATCTTCATCAATATGTGAGACGAGTCGCATCTCCAAAGCTTCGAGAGCGTTGACACGCCGCGCCGACAGAAACATCTCAAAGGCGCGCGTTCGACCGACGAGTCGCGCCAGCCTCTGCGTGCCGCCCCAACCTGTGATGATTCCGAGTCGCGCACCTGGATGTGCAAAGACGGCAGTCGGCGAGGCAAAGCGAACAGAGCAGGCGAGCGCCAGATCGAGCCCGCCGCCCATGCAGAAGCCGTTGACGGCAGCGACGGTCAACTGCGGCGCTTCGGATATCAAATTCATCAGACGCTGTCCGCGTGCGGCAAACTCAAGCGCCGCCGTCGCGTCGAGACCGACAAGCTCACCGATGTTTGCGCCCGCCGCGAACGCATCGCCCGTGCCTGTAAAGAGAATAGTCTCTACATCGCTGCGCGCACGAAGCGTCAACAGTAGATCGCTGAGTTGTTCAACTACAAAAGATGTAAGAGAATTTCTCTGGTCGGGTTGATTGAATCGGATAAGACAGACGGGCCCGCGCTCTTCGACGATGAAAGGCGGAGAACCGGCCACGTGCTTCTCGCTCATCACTCAGACGCGCGGCTGCACGCGCTCGCGTAAGAATTTAACGATGTCTTCGGTCGAAGTGCCGGGCGTAAAAACTTCAGCCACACCCTGTTCTTTAAGACGCGGGATGTCTTCTTTAGGCACGATGCCGCCGACTAGAACAAGGCAATCATCCATTCCTTCGTCGCGCAAAAGCTGCACGATGCGCGGGCAGAGCGTGTTGTGAGCGCCCGAAAGAATTGAAATGCCTACCGCGTCAACATCCTCTTGCAGCGCGGCGGCGGCTATCATCTCAGGCGTTTGACGCAGCCCCGTGTAGATGACTTCCATACCTGCATCGCGGAGTGCGCGCGCGATTACTTTGGCTCCCCGGTCATGGCCGTCGAGTCCGGGTTTTGCGACTAGAACGCGAATTTTTCTTTCGGTCATATAAGCTGTTAGCCGTTAGCTCATAGCTGTTAGCAAAACCGGAAAGCAAGGAGCTTTTGACTAAATGCTAACAGTTAATCGCATCTTAGAATGCAGGCTCTTCGTAGATGCCGTACACGTCGCGCAGCGCGGAGCAGATTTCGCCGAGCGTAGCGTAGGCTCGAACCGCTTCGATAGTTGCGGGCATCGTGTTGTCGCCTGTTTGTGCAGCGCGACGTAATTTTTCGAGTGTGTTTGCGACCTCGCCTGCATCGCGACGCTCGCGCGCCTCTTCAAGTCGCTGAATCTGACGCTCGCGCACTGCTTCGTTGATGACAAGGATAGGCATTTCCGTATGCTCATCCTCCATCTGATACTTGTTGACGCCGACGATTGTCTGATCGCCCCGCTCGACAGCTTTCTGATACTGATAAGCCGACTCCTGAATCTCGCGTTGCGGGAAACCCTTCTCGATGGCTTCGACCATACCGCCCATTGCGTCGATCTTTTCAAAGTAGTCGAGCGCTTGTGTCTCCATCTTCTTTGTCAGCGACTCGACAAAGTATGAACCGCCGAGAGGATCAACCGTGTGGGCAACACCCGTCTCTTCGGCGATAATCTGCTGCGTGCGCAGAGCGATGAGAGCAGCGCGGTCTGTCGGCAGCGCAAGGGCTTCGTCGTAAGCGTCGGTGTGAAGGCTCTGCGTTCCACCGAGCACGCCGGCAAGCGCCTGGATGGCGACGCGAACGATGTTGTTGAGCGGTTGCTGGACGGTAAGAGAAACGCCTGCGGTCTGCGTGTGAAAGCGGAGTTGGAGAGTGCGCGGATTTTGTGAGCCGAAACGCTCGCGCATCACGCGCGACCAGATGCGCCGCGCGGCGCGATACTTGGCAATCTCCTCAAAGAAGTCGTTGTGCGCGTTAAAGAAGAAAGAGATGCGGGGGACGAATTCGTCAATGTCTAATCCTGCGTCAACGCCCCATTGAACATATTCGATACCGTCGCGCAGCGTGAAGGCAAGCTCCTGTGCTGCGGTCGCTCCGGCCTCGCGGATGTGATAGCCGCTGACAGAGATGGGATTGTATTTCGGTACGTGGCGCGTGCAGAACTCGAAGGTGTCGATGACGAGCTTCATCGCAGGGCGAATCGGATAAATCCATTCCTTCTGCGCGATGTATTCTTTGAGAATGTCGTTCTGAAGCGTGCCTGAGATTTTACGAAAATCTGCGCCCTGCTTTTCGGCAACAACCAAATACATGGCGAGCAGAACCGAGGCCGGCGCGTTGATAGTCTGCGAGACCGTCACCTGTTCGAGCGGTATGCCGTCGAAAAGAACCTCCATGTCGGCGAGCGACGAGACAGCCACGCCGCATTTGCCGACCTCGCCTTCGGAAAGCGGCGAGTCAGCGTCGTATCCCATCAATGCCGGCAAGTCGTAAGCGACGGAGAGACCGGTTTGCCCGTGCTCAAGCAAATATTTGAACCGCGCGTTTGTCTCTTCGGGGGTGCCGAAGCCCGCAAACTGTCGCATCGTCCAGAGCTTGCCGCGATAACCTGTCGGGTGTATGCCGCGCGTATAAGGAAACTCGCCGGGGTAAGCCACATCGCGCTCAAAATCAACGTCGGCGACATCTGCGGGCGTGTAGAGACCATTGACCTCTTCGAGCGAGACCGTCTCAAAACGCTTCTTTCTTTCAGGAAATTTTTTGAGAACAGGTTCAAGCGTTTCGCGCTGCCAACGCTCGACGGCCGGATGCTCTGACGAGTCGATCTCTTTGATTTCAGACATGATCTCTTTATTGCTCCAGCGCACGCTTTAATAGCGCGGCAAGTATCTTAATTGTCTGTGAATTAAATGAAAATCGATATTAGTTGAGCCTGTCAAAAGGTGTCAACCGAAACGGAATTTCGCGTGGAGATGAAGTCGGAGTTTATAAGTGCGGCGGCGCGGCTGCCGTTATGAAAATCGGCAGCCGCGCTTTCAGACAGGAAGGCTTGTGCTATCGGCGGCAGATAAAGCAGGCAAAGAGCAGGCAGGCGACCAGCGGGAATTGTCATGACTCTGGCAACCGCAATGGTTACGCCGATTCGTAGGGAGAGAAATATCTTTATTTAAGAGGGACGACGATCTCGTTTGAGCGAACCATGTTGAGCCGCGTGCGAGCAGCAGTTTCAATGGCGCGAGGGTCTGTGCGAAGACGCTCGGCCTCGCGTTTGAGTGCTGCATTCGTATCGCTCAGACGTTCGACCTCTGTACTCATACTCTCAAGCTTTTGTTCTGCCGTCCGCATCTCTGCATGCGTGCGCATCGTCACGGTGATACACAGCGCGAAGGTTGCAAGCACAACCGTACAGAAGAACGCCCACGATGGAATTGAAATGCGCGCAGACTCAACAAGTTCGCGTGCGGCGCTTGCAGAGATTTCTACTGCCGTTCCACGCGCGGGAAGCGCGACCGGGCGAGCGACGGGACGTTGAGTAGAAAGACGTGTATCAGTCCAATAAGTATTTGCGGCCTTGTTCAAGAAGCACCTCCAAGTCTTTTTCCGATTCCGATTCGGCGTAGATACGAACGAGTGGCTCTGTACCGGATGGACGCATCAAGAGCCACGAGCCGTCCGCAAAGATAAATTTCACGCCGTCCATGCGGTTGACGCGTTCGACGCGACGACCACCAATCTCTTCAGGTTCGCGTGCGAGCTTCTCGGGCAGAGCGGCTAGCAACTCCGGCGTGAGCCGTACGCCGATCCTTCTACCTTCGAGTCGCCCGACGCGCTTGTATAATTCATCGAGTTGTTCCGTCAGGCTTGCACCGCGCGCTGCAACAGCCTCTGCCGCCAGAAGACAAGCAAGGATTCCATCCTTTTCTGGAAAGTGTCCGCGCATCGAAAGCCCTGCTGATTCCTCGCCGCCGAGAATGATTTTGTCGTCATTAATTAGTTCGCCGATAAACTTAAATCCAACCGGAGTTTCATAAAGCGGCAGTCCTCTTGATTGAGCGACGCGGTCAACCAGATGCGAGGTCGCAACCGAGCGTGCAACTCCGCCCGGCCATCCGCGAGATTCGGCTAAATAATCGAATAGAAGCGGAATCAGATTGTTTGGCGTAATAAACGACCCGTCGCGGTCGAGCACGCCGAAGCGATCAGAGTCGCCGTCTGTTGCGAGACCGAGAACGCATTTGTTTCTGACGATTGCTTCCCGCAATTCATCGACATGCTCTTCGCCCGGCTCCGGCGAACGCCCACCAAAAAGCACGTCGCGCCAATCATGAATTGTTTCAACTTCAAGCCCATGTTTTCGGAGTATGTGATCGAGGTAACCACGTCCTGTTCCCCACAAAGGATCGAAGGCATAAGTTCCGCCGGCTTTGGCAATCGTATCGAAACGTATTTTGGTTTCAAGATCGGCAATGTAATCGGGGCGCGGATCGAATTTTTCAACTGACCTCGCTTCGGTTGAAATCGTCCCTGCGGCTTCGGCGCTGCCAATTTCACGAATAAGCTCTTCAACCCGCTTGGTAACTTCTGGAAGAGCTGGTGCTCCGTCGGCAGTCGAAAATTTCATCCCATTGTATTCAGGCGGATTATGAGAGGCTGTGAAATTGATCGCGCCTGCTGCCTTGTGGTGCCGAATAGCATGGGAAATGGTTGGTGTCGGTGTGGGATGATCGCAAAGCAGCGCTTGAAAACCATGCCAAGCAGCCTCTCGCACACAGATTTCCGCAAATTGTTCGCCGAGAAAACGTGTATCAAACCCAACAATTAGGGGCGTTCCTTTAACGGCCCCTGCTGATTTCAAGTGTGAGCAGATTGCCCGTGTGACGAGCCTCACGTTAGCAAAAGTAAACTCATCCGCGATAATTGCGCGCCAACCGGATGTTCCAAAACGAATTGCCATTTCTGTCACTTGAGAAGCGTATCTTCTGCTCTTTTACCCAACATAGTGTGGTTTCTAGAAGCAGGAACACAATAGAGCGTGGGATGATTGCCTTCAATCCTTTGCCGCACATATATTTAGCGACAAAGTGGCGGGAATTTAGCATGCGTGCCATATGCTGTAAAGACATTTCTTTACAACGATTTATACGCGTAAGTTCAACAGTTACTTGAAGTAACGGGTCTTAAGCGCTTAAAAGGGCGAA
>CBDUCU010000069.1:0-12002 GCA_965365725.1 uncultured bacterium
CGGAGGCTACGCCTTGAGCCTTTCGACCGAGCAGTTGGTCGCCGTGCTCATGATCCTTCTGCTGACTGCAACCAACACGCTCGGACTCCAGACGGGCAAGCTCATTCAGAACACTTTTACTTTTACAAAGACGGCGGCTCTCATCGGACTTATCCTCGTCGGACTCTTTCTGGGTTGGAATTCCGGAAGCGCGGCTTTTACGTCCGCGTGGTGGGATTCAACGGCCAACGGTTGGAGCGCACAAACAGCGCAGCCCGGACTTGAAACAACGGGTGCGCTGGCTCTCGTGATGCTTCTCGGGCGCGCGATGACGGGGCCGCTCTTTGCGCAGTCGGCATGGAACAACGTCACGTTTGCGGGCGGCGAGGTGCGCGACCCCGGACGCAACCTCCCGCGCGCACTGCTGATTGGCTGTGCGCTCGTCGTTGCGCTTTATCTGCTTGCAAACGTCGCTTACGTCGTAACGCTTCCGCTCGCAGAGATTCAGCGACCGCAAAACAGCGTCGCCACAGCCGCCATGCAGTCTGCACTGGGACGGCCCGGCACAATTTTGATGGCCGCCTTTATCATGATCTCGACCTTTGGGTGCAACAACGGTCTGATACTTGCGGGCGCGCGCGTCTATTATGCGATGGCGCGAGACGGGCTTTTTTTCGAGCGCGTCGGGCGACTCAACTCACGACACGTCCCCGCCTTTGCGCTCGTCGTGCAGGGGTTGTGGGCCGCGCTTCTGACTCTGCCGCGTACGGTGACGACTAATGCCGCAACGGGTGAAACCGCTTATGGCAACGTCTATACGCAACTGCTCGAATACATCATCCCCGCCGATCTGGTCTTCTACGTTCTGATGGTCGCCGCCGTCATCGTCATGCGCCGCAAAGCGCCCGACATGCAGCGCCCTTACAGAACCTTCGGCTACCCCGTCGTGCCTCTGATCTACATCATCATCGCGTCGCTTCTGACCTTTGATCTCATCTATCTACAGCAACGCACATCCGGCATCGGCTTTCTCATCGTGCTCACGGGCATACCGATCTATCTCATCTGGCGCACACGGCAAAAGAAATGATGAACGCCGCAACGATGAATGCAGAACAATCCGTCTTTGAATCATCGTTGCGGCGTTCACCGCTGCGCGTTTCACTTCACCCACTCGTCGGCCACCATTGATTCAACTTTGATAGGCACTTTTTTTACATACTCTTCGCCCGCCGCGCACATCGCCGCTTCGACCGTCTGCGAAATCTCAACGGCATTCTTCTCGTCCGCCTCGACGACTATCTCGTCATGTATGACGTTGACAATCCTTGCGCCTGTTCCTTTCAGCTTGTCGTGCAAAAGTCGCATCGAGCGTTTGATGATGTCGGCTGAACTGTTATGTGTGATAAGACCGTTTGCGGCAAAGCATTCGCTTTCCGAATCGATCACATCGTACATCTCTACCCAATCGTCGGTTGTCTCGACCGACATGACGCGCGACGCACGCCCATATATTTTTGAATTGCCGACATATCGGATGGGGACGACCGAAAGGAGCCTGGTCTGCTTGAACGGGTTCATAAATCCAATCCGCGAAGCAAAGATTGGTGCGTCGCGTTTGAGCACGCAGACATTGATGCGATCCTTGCAGCGCGTGATGCGGCTCCGTATGCCGAAGAGCAAAAGCGCCTGTTGAATCTGTCGCGCCCACACAAGATGATGGTTTGGCCCTTTACCAAAAGTTAGAATGGGGCCGTCCGGGTTTACAGTTCCGTCGCCGTCGAACATACCTTGCAAGTAGCCGCGAAGCCCCGAAGCGCTCTTCCAGAGAAAATCCGGCACTCTCTCCTTGATGCCATAGTGAAGCAGTTGCCCGGTCAGTGAGATCGACCCGACGACGAGGGTGTGAAACGCGCCGGGCTGAGTCTCCGTCACCCTGGTTCTCTTGCTGTAATATCCGAAAGTGCCGGTCAGAGCCTCTAACTTCGGCAAGATAATTTCCTCATGCTCTGCGACCATCAACACGATGTTGCCCGGTCTTTTCGTCTCAAGCGTCGAGACGCTGCCGTCCGAGGCCACGCGGCCCACCCAAAGTCCGAGATCGAAACGATTCTTGAATGATTCGAGCGAGAGCGTCTTTGCGTTGTGCGGCTTGGCTACGGGCTGATGCTTAAGTTTCAAGTCCTTCGGCTCAAAGATTTTCAAATCAAGCGGCAGCTCCCATTCAGGCACAGCGTCGCAGAGGCGCACATAAATCTGTTTTCGACGACCGATCTCCTCAGCCGTCAACCAACGACCTCTGCCGTTTGCGTCAAACGTCCAGAACTTGTGATCAGGGCTGCATTCGATGAAATGACCGCCGCGCAAGGTCATCTTAACCAGGCGCTTCCGACCACTGGCCGCGACACGCGCGCCAGAGAAATGCGTGCCGTCCCAAACATTGACGCTCTGTCCGTCGAGCGTCTCAATCGGCACATAGCCTTTCGTCTTTTCAAAAATCATCGTGCCTGCACGCACACAGCCTTGGATAGGTGCATTCTTGCCGTTGCGTTGTGCGAGCGAGGCTGCCTGTTTGTCTTCCGCATCGAAGTTGAAGCGAAAGAGGCGACCGGCGACGGTGCGCGGCGCGGTGCGTTCGCGCACGGCCTTCATCGCCGCATCTCTTAACCACAGATCGAGCGCGCGATAGGTGGCGAAATATTTGCGCAGAAGGTCTTCGGCCTCTGTTTCTGTAAGGCCCGTCATCATCGCAAAGCGGCGCGCGCCGATGCCATAGACCACGCCGAAATTTAGCCGCTTGGCGAAATCCCTCTGCTCTTTGGTTACGTCTTCCACAGAGACATTGAAAATCTGCGCGGCGGTCGTGCGGTGTAAATCCGCGCCCGATTGAAAGGCGCTGACAAAGCCCGGATCACTTGTGAAATCAGCGAGGATGCGCAGCTCAATCTGCGAGAAATCCGCGATGACGAGCTTGCGGCCCTTTGGCGCGCGGAAGCATCGACGGTATTCGACGGAGTGCGGCACTTGTTGGACGTTGGGGTTGGTTGACGACATGCGCCCCGTCGGAGCGCCGATCTGATGAAAGTTTGAATGGATGCGACCCGTCGTTCGGTTGATCTCTCCGAGGATGTTTTCGCCGTAGCTGGTCAAGGCCTTCTGCACGGTGCGATAGTCGAGAAGTTTTGCCACGACCGGATAATCGTTTGCCAGCGGCTGCAACTTCCAGTTGCGCGTCGAATCGGGAACGGGCACGCCCAGACGCGTGAGCGCCTTTGTCAGTTGCACGTGCGAGTCAAGATTGATCTCGACGCGCGTCGGGCCGAAGAAGGATTGCTGCGCCGACTCTTCCGCGAGAATGTCCTGTAGCTCGGCGGCAAGCTGCGTGCGCCGCTTCTCGACGACCGAGAGCTGTTCGCGCCAACGCTTTTCGTCGAGAAAAAGCCCGGCCAGCTCCATCGCGGCGACCGGCATGACGCACTCAAACTCCAACTGCGCGCAGCGCCCCAGGGCATTGGCGCGCAACTGTTCGATGAGCTTTTCGCGCAAAGGCAGCATGACGGCGGCATCGCGCGCCGCGTATTCGAGCTGCGCGGCGGAAAGCTCTCCGCCCCAGTCGCTGCGCTGTTCGGTCTTGTCAACCGTCTCGCCCAAATATCTTTCAGCGACGATACGCAAAGAGTGTCGATCCTCCTGCTCGCCCGCCGAGACAATCTGGCTCGCAAGCATCGTATCGAAAAGCCCGCCGCGCTCGACGCGCTCGCCCTCATTTCCGTTCTCGCGCGAGTCATACTCGCCGCCCAGCTCAACGCCGAGCGCATGGCGCACCCACTTTGCGTCGAACTTCGCGTTGTGCGCGATCTTGACGGGCGCGGCAGAGGCAAGCAGCCGACGCAGAGGCTCAAGCGCATCGTTCTTTTGCGTATTCCCGTCAGGCGCAAGCGCAAAAAGGTCGAAGAGATAAACATCTTCTTCTGACGCAAGCTGCACAAGACGCAAACGACCCGCGTAAGGATCGAGCGACGTAGTCTCACAGTCGAACCCGAGCGCCGCATATCGCGAGAGCCTTTCGCAAGCCTCGCGCACCGCGTCTGCTGTGTTGATAAGGCGATAGCCGTTCGTGCTCATGGAATGCCCCGGTTTAGTCTTTCGCACCGATCAGATAGACGCACGGCTCCGTGCCTTCGACGCGCGCCGAGTGTTTGACTCCGGCCTTGAGAAAATCGCGGTCGCCCGTGCGCAGAGTGTATTCGTCGCGCCCGATGACGATCGTGATTGCGCCGCTCAAAATCCAGTGCGATTGATCTTCAGGGTGCGTGTGCTCGGTATAGGTGCGACCCGGCGCGTCCGTCCATTGAAAGACGCTGTAGCCTTCCGCTTCCATCTGTTCGCGCAAGGCAAGCGCATCGGGCCTGTCTTCAGCGCTCCAACGTTCAACCTTCATGTTCATGCTGTTTTCATCCTCGCCTTTGTGCTCACGGCAGACAAAAGTATCAAGGCTGCAAAGGCGGCGACGGCGGCGCTCGTGATGAAGGCCGTGCGCGCGCCGTACCAGTTCCACAACCCGCCCATCAAGAGCGAAGCCGGCAAGACCGTGATGCTGAAGGCGAGATTATACAACCCGTAAGCCGTGCCGCGCTGCTCTGCGCCGACCAAGTCTGCCACCAGAGCCTTCTCCGCACCTTCCGTCAGACCGAAATAGATTCCGTAGAGGATAAAGAGAAACCAGGCCTGCCAGGCGTGCGTGATAAACGCAAAGCCGCCATAGACAGCCGCGTAAAGAATCCAGCCCGACACAATCAGACGCTTGCGCCCCAAACGATCAGACAAATCTCCACCGATAAGAGAACTTAAAACTTTGCAGACATGCACCGCCGCCCACAAAAGCGGAATCAGGACGGCGCTTACGCCCGCCTCTTGCGCGCGTCGGAGCAAAAAAAGATCGGACGAATTCGCCAGTGTAAACAGCGCAAGGATGAGCAGAAAGCGTTTGAAGTTTCCGTCAAAACCCTTGAGCGAAAATTTCGGCGGAGGCGGCGCAACCTGCTTCAAGTCGGCGCGCTCGTCACGACGTTTCTCATGCACGAAAAAGATGGCGACCACAACGGCGGCCAGTGCAGGCACAGAGGCCAGCAGAAAGAGCGTCCTGAATTCGCCGAGCGTGACGTTGTTTCTATCGTCGGCAATAACGGCGAGAATAGCGAAGCCGATCAAAGGCCCGACGACCGCGCCAGCGTGATCCATCGCGCGATGAAAACCGAAGGCGAGGCCGCGCGCTTCCGGTCGCGCCGAATCCGCAATCATCGCATCGCGCGGTGCGCCCCTCACGCCCTTGCCCACGCGGTCTGCAACGCGTATGGCGAAGACCTGTCCCCACGTCGTAGCAAACGCCAGAAGCGTCCGTATCACACCAGAAAGCGCATAGCCAAAGACGACAAAGCCTTTGCGTCGCCCACGACGGTCGCTAAAGTATCCGGCAAAAAGTTTGAGTATGCTTGAGACCGATTCAGCCGCGCCCTCGATGAGGCCCATCGCAAACGGCTGCGCGCCGAGCGCGGTCAGAAAAAGCGACAGGAATGGATAGATGATCTCGCTTGAAGCGTCGTTGAGAAGACTGACGGCGCTGATGGCAAAGACGTTTCCCGGCAGACGACGATAACGACCCCACAGACCCGGAGATGCGTTCTCGATGCGACTCGCCCGAGCGCGCAACACATCAGGCGGAGCGGCAATCTTCTCATCCTTCTCCTCCATGCGCGGCCTTTTAGCGTTTGCGATTGGCCGGTTGCGTGGCGGCGTTGCGGTTTCGCTGCTGCTGCTGCGCGGGCGCGTCGTCGCTCGTATAAGAATACCAGGCCCAGGCCACCGCGCCTGCGAGCATCAACGCAATCGCCACAAACAGCAGCGCCAAACGCACAGCCCATTTTAGCGCGCGCTTCAACACAAAAAACCCGACCACAGCCACGATGCCGAGGACGAGGAGGAGTACGCCGATGATTCCTAAAGACATTGTCTGTTGTCAGTGGTTAGTTGTCTGATGTTCGTGTTCAGTGAGCGTCCCGTTTGGAAAACGACACACAACTGACGACGAACAACTGACTATTGTTTTTTGTACTTTGCCGAAACGACCGTCTTGATGTTGCCGCGCACGTTGAAATCGCCTTCGATCTCGACCGAAAGCGGGTCGCAGGCGCGCACAAAGTCTTCGAGGATGATGTTGACAACGTGCTCGTGAAAGACTTTGACCTGTCGGAATGAGTTGACGTATAGCTTTAGGCTCTTGAGTTCGATGCAACGCTCGTTGGGTACATAATCGAGCCGGAGCGTAGCGAAGTCCGGAAAATCCGAGAACGGGCAGACGCATGTAAACTCAGGCATCTCGAATTTGATGTGAATCTCGCGGCCCGCATACTCGTAAGGAAACGTATCGAGCGGATAAAGATTCATCTCCTCGCGCGGCGTTGATTGAATATCGAGACCTTGCTGATTGATGGGCGGGAGAGCTTCTGCGGCGACTGACATTTCTTAAACTCCTTCGTTTGACGTGAAAGGCAATCTTAACCGAGCCGCGCGCGGAGCGGCAAACATGGATGCATTATGGTGTGGGCGCGGGGCGTGCCGGCCCGCGCTCCCAGCAACAGCGTTCGATTAATTAACGGCTTTTTTTTGCCGCCGCGCCGAGTCGGCGTATGATGCCTTGAGTTTGCGGATAGGAGATTGATCGCGGATGGAACTTAAGAAGGAACGTTTGCCGGCTGAAGAGATTGTCAACTGTGCGACGCACGGCTTCGGGCTGGTGCTCAGTTGCGCGGGGATGGTCGTTTTGCTTGCGCTCGCGATCCTTCGCGGCGATGCGTGGCATGTTGCGAGCTGCGCCGTCTATGGCGCGTCGCTTGTGGTTTTGTATGCCGCTTCGACGCTTTATCACGGCGCGCGCTCAACCAAAATAAAGCGCCATCTACAGGCCGCCGACCATTGCTGCATCTATCTGCTTATCGCCGGAACATACACGCCGTTTACGCTCGTCACCTTGCGCGGCGCGTTGGGCTGGTCTCTGTTCGGGCTTGTTTGGGCGCTTGCGCTCGCCGGAATACTTGCGCGCATTTTCTTCGGCAACAGATTCCGCATTGCCGCCGTCGCGTCCTACATCTTTCTTGGCTGGATGTCGGTCGTTGCGCTGAAACCTCTGGCGGCGCTCGTTCCCTTGAGCGCGGTCGTGTGGATCGTCGCGGGCGGGCTGGCCTACACTTCGGGCGTTATTTTCTTCGCGTCAAAGAGGATTCCGCACAACCACGCCGTCTGGCACGTCTTCGTGCTCGGCGGAAGCATCTGCCATTACGTGGCCGTCGTCCTCTACGTTATCCCCTCCGGCTCGTAGGGCTCAGCGAGAGTGCATCAAGCAAGCAAAGGAAATGAATGAGGCTATTACATGGTTTTAAGGGCAAGAGCTATGCAGACATTTGAATTGATTGAATGCGATTCGTTTCAAAAACTTTCTTCACTACCAGAAGAGAGCAAAGCAGTCGTAGTTTTAAGCATGTCGTTCAATCCGTCTGAAAAATCAAATCTGATACCGCCTAACAACTTACAGATTTCGGAGAACTCTATCAGCCTTATATCCGAGTGCGTCAGGGTACTGGAATTTGGTGGATTACTATTCATATACGGCTTGCCGCATCACCTCGTTCTTTGGGGCGAGCACCTTTCCAAACTCCGCGATCCGAAGTCACAGATGCTTTTCAAATACTGGATAACTTTAGATATTGATGCAAAACAAAGGAATGAGACGTTGGCACCTACAAGTCTAGGCTTGCTGATGTTCCTGAAGAGTAAGGTTGGCAGCAGTACGCCTTCACGCTTTCATTTGAATACTGCTACTGTTCGTTCACCTCATGCTTACTGTTCTGCATGCGGTCAAAATGTTAAGGATTGGGGTGGCAAAAAACATTTGATGAATCCTAATGGCATAGCCTTATCCGATGTTTGGCGTGACCTGCCTAAAACTCAAATTGAGGATTATCATATCCCAAATTTTATATTAGAAAGGATTTACGCTCTGACAAAAAATGACGGGACATCTTATCTGCACGTCGTTCAAGATCAACAAAGTATCAAAATTGAATCCACCCCATCCATTTCGCTTTCATCATCTCCTTCGTCAAGCGACTTAAATGAATGGAATACCTTAACCGAGTTGGAATTGAATAAAGTTTACCAGGGCGATTGCATATCGTTTTTGCATAAGGTAGCTGAGCTACATCCTGAAGGCATCTTTGATTTAGCTTTTGCCGACCCGCCCTATAATCTAAAAAAGAACTATGACCAATATGAAGATGCCCTTGCTGATCAACATTATATCGAATGGTGTAATCGTTGGCTTGAAGGTATGGCAAGAACATTAAAGCCGGGCGGAAGCCTATTTATTCTCAATCTTCCTAAATGGGCGATTCACCATGCGGCGTATCTCAACCGTCATTTAGAGTTTCGTCATTGGATTACTTGGGACGCTTTGTCAGACCCGCGAGGCAAACTGATGCCTGCCCACTACGCCCTTCTTTACTATACGAAGCAAGGCGGACAACCTGTCTTTAATTACTCTCAAGAGAAAGACTTTGATAGAGACCAATACGTTACTCCCCCCGATTCCCCTGAATACTGCCTTCGGGCGACTTGCGTTAAAAAACGTAAGCGTTTGGGAGACGATAAGAAGGTTGAACTTTCGGATGTTTGGTTTGACATCCACAGAATCAAACATAAGCGCGACCGTGATGCACATCCATGTCAGTTGCCTGAAAAATTGATGGAGCGAATCATCCTACTGACTACAAATAGCGGTGGAGTTGTATTTGACCCATTCTGTGGTGCTGGCACGACTGCACTAGCGGCTAAAAGATTGAATAGAAACTTCGTCACGATTGACCTTGACCATAACTACGTACGCATAACTAGAGAAAAACTCGCCTCGATGGAGCGGCATACCGATTTGTTCGGAGTCGCAAAAGTACCAAGACTCTCACTAAAAAAGAGTAAACCAGCGGCTTCCAAGAAAGAGATAGAAACCTACTTGCAAGGGCTCGCTCGAAAGTTAGGTAAAGAACCGACTGAGCAGGATATTGAAGTTGATAATGAAGGGATGTTGCAGAAGATTGATTTGATTTATCCTTCGCGACTTGCAGCGATTAAAAGATGCAGAGTTGCGCTAAGAAGTTGATTCACCTTCTCCATTTTGGACTTTATCCAACACAACTTCTTCGCCAGCCTCAATATTAGCCAAAATACGTTTGACGGATTGCCGTTGTCCTGTGTCCATCCCTTTATACCAATCGGCAATATACGACATACGCCAGTAGTTTAGAGAAGATGTTAATCCTATCTTGAAATGTTCTTTATTCTTCCAGTGTGAGGATCCAGTCTCAAAGTCGGTCCAGGGCTTAGGACGTATCTTTCCGTCGTAAGGTCTGTAAAGCACCCCTTTTGAAACAGCTCTGTACCCTACAGTTCTGTAAGTCGGTTCTATGTAAACATCCACAACCTCGACCTGCTGTCGCCCTCTCCATCTAATTACCACACTATATTCAGCTTTGTATTTCGCAAGGTGATTTTCCTGATATGTAGCAAGTCGTCCAATATCGTACCAAGGATTTCTATGACTTTCTCCTGACTTAACGTCAATAGCATATTTGCAATCTCTGAATGTAACTTCTAAGTCAGGGTACTTGCTCTTGGTAGTTGCTTCTTTTATAGAGAGACGAGGAATGGATAAGGGAGAATTTGTTAAGAAACTAATTAAGGTTGGATTTACAACATCTTCAA
The DNA here is from genome assembly GCA_965365725.1 of uncultured bacterium. Classification (GTDB taxonomy): domain Bacteria; phylum Acidobacteriota; class Blastocatellia; order Pyrinomonadales; family Pyrinomonadaceae; genus DASQDT01. The sequence continues at coordinate 9,790 of CBDUCU010000069.1, forward strand.
AATGTTCCCATACCGACCTGAATCCAGCGCGTGTTTGCTGGCTCTGAAATCTCGTTAGAATTTGTCGCTTGAGCGTAGGTATAGCAGCTTCAAAGCGTCGGGAGAATTCGTCCATAGCTTCAATCTTTGAAGAAGTCTTTAATCTTCACCCCAAGAGCTGATGCCAGACGCTCAATGTTTTCTAAGGATACGTTTCTCACGCCACGCTCGATACTGGATATATATGTCCGGTCTAGATTCGCCTCGTGTGCTAATGCTTCTTGCGTCAGTCCTTTGTTTTCGCGTAACTCTCGCAACCGTTTACCGAAAGTCGTCTTTATATCTGGCATCAGAGAACTGATACCTCGTTGACGTGTTTAAGTCTACGGACTTTAAGTCACATAGCAATTCTCATCTAAATTTGCGGGGAAGGTTTTTGTATGGCTTTAATGAATCATTGGAACAGCGATTGACTGTCGATCAAAACGGAGCATCTGCCATTACGTGGCCGTCGTCCTCTACGTCATCCCATCTGGCTTAATAGATTAAGGAAAAAGCCAAAAGGTAAAAGTAGAAGAGTATGATTCTTCACTTTTACCTTTTGCCTTTTTCCTTTTGCCTTCTTTTAGCTATACTCCGACCGGCCAGTTCCACGTCGCCAGAATCATTTCCGGCACGGCGCAATCTTTTATCGTAATGCGACGCGAGACAAACATCTCTCGTCAGAGTGCGGGGACGCAGGCCAAAAAGTTTCGAGAGGTGTGGAAGGAACTTCGACCGGACGCGGGATTTATCTCCCGCGTGGCTCTTTGCGAGATGCACAAGGTGGGCGCGGCGCGCCGGAGCATGCAAACCGGGTCGGTTTTGATGCTGTTTGCTTTTGCTGCGCGCTGGCGCATAAGCGACCGTTTTTTAAAGCCTGTTTGAGGCTTAACGCAGATTGACATCTCACTTCCTTTAAGATCGGGCGTGAACGAACAACGCGCTCGATGCTCAGGCCATAGCCGTCCCGAAGTTCACGCCAGCGATTTCCGTCTCCATCACACTCGAACACACCACAGCGAACGCCGGTGCGGCTTCGCACACGACGAGCGCTTCTTTTACGTCGAGGCACGCATATACCCTTTGGGGGTTCTGCTGCGGGCCGCAAGGCTTACGCCGTAAGAGTTTGCCGCGCGTCACAACTTCAAGGAAGCGCCGCAGCAAGTTTTTTGTGCGCCCCGCCTCGACCCAGAGTCGAGGCCGAAACGGGAAGTGAGGCGCAAAAAAGCGAGCGGCCACTTAAGGAGAAAGTTTCACACTCAATGTCGAAAGAGTTAATCGTCAGCGTCAACGGACGCGAAAAGAAGATCGCTATCGTCGAGGACGGGCGCGTCACGGAGTTTTATATCGAGCGCGGCGAAGAGCATCAGGGCATCGTCGGCAATATCTACAAAGGACGCGTCATGCGAGTTTTGCCCGGCATGCAGTCGGCCTTCGTCGATATCGGCTTAGAGCGCGACGCGTTTCTCTACGTCTCTGATTTCTTCGACGAAGAAGAAGAATATGAGCGCATCGTCGTCGATAAAAAGAGATCGGAAGGCGCGGACGACGAGGCGGCACAGCGCGCGGCGGCTGACCGCATCGAGCGTTCACGCGTCGAGCGCGAGCGGCAGATGGAAACGGCGCAGGAGAAAGCCGAGCCGGTTGGCGCGGAGAGCGGCATCAGCGACGCTGCCGAAGAGGAAGAGGAATTTGAGGCTCCGTCGATTGCTGTGGCGGACGATCCGCCCGTCGAAATCGTGGCGGAAGATAAAGGCAGAGGCCGGGGCGGAAGAGATCGCGGGCGCGGAGGACGCGAGCGCGATGAGACGCGTGCGCGGGGTTCGGCAGCAGGCACAGGCGGTATCGCCGCCGGTCGCGGAATCTTGGCCGAAGAGATCGCCACGCCGTTTGTCGCAGTCGAAGGCTCGTTTGAGCGCATCGTTGACGAGGGCGACGATGCAGCCGAAGAAGGCTCGATGTTCAAGGATGCGCGTCTTCAAGAACGGCTCTCCGATCAGACGCGCGCCATCGAGTTTGATATAGACGCGATGGCGACCGCCGAGGTCGGCTCGCTTTTGACGAATGCGGGCAGCAGTTCGCAATTCCAGCGCGTCGAAGACGACGGCGAAGAGCAGGCGGGCGGGGCGCGCGCGTCTGTGCAAAAAGAGGTCGCTGCATCGGTCGCGCAGCTCGTCGGAAAATTCGACACC
>CBDUCU010000070.1:0-11919 GCA_965365725.1 uncultured bacterium
AGGGTCGTTGGGACGCAGCGAAACCAGTTTGACGGCGCTGCTGGTGCGCGTCGGCGGCCAACCGTCGCTCACCTTTGATGGCGACGATGACGAATCGTTTGAATCAGAGCAGACCCTTATCGCCGAGAGAAAAGATTTTACCGGCGCGCAGACGACATACTTAAACCCCAACTCTCTGCCCAATCGTCCGCCCGACCCTCTGGAGCAGACGATGCTCCACTTTAACAGGCCCACGCTGGAGGCACAGCCGCCGCCCAGTCAGATTCCGTCATCGAGCAATCAAATTCCGTCGCCGGCCGTTCCAATTCCGCCGCCGACCAGCGTGCCTGCGCCTGCCCCTCAGACCGCCAAACGCAGCGTCGGCGGCAGCATCCTTCGTTTCTTAGCCTTTCTTTTTCTGACGGCTGGCTTATCCGCAGCAGCCTTTTACGGCGGCATACTTTTTCAGAAGTGGCGCGGCGCTCCTGAAACCGATACGGTGGCGACGACGATTTCCCCTTCAATTCAGACCGATGCTGCACCGGTTTCCGATTCTTTTGAGATCGAACGAAACCGCGTCGACAGCGCGCCCGTATCCGAAGTTGTCAGGATGGAGACGGAGCTATTAAATCAACCATCGAGAGGCGACGATCCGCGTTTTCTCTATCTCTACGGGCGCGCGCTTCTGTTGTCTGGCAGACCAGAGGAGGCGCTCAGCAATTTCCAGAAGGTCGTTGCTAAAATCGAAGCCGTACCGACCTCCTCGAACGCAAGGCTGATTATCGACGCACGGCTTGCAACCGCCGCCGCATGTCTGCGATCAAATAATATTGACGGCGCACGCGCCGCAGTCGATGCGCTCGGTCAAACTTTTCAAGGCACGGCTGCGCCGCAACCGTCTGTTGCACCGGGCACGTTTCCCACTCCCTGATTTTTAAGCGGGCGGCAAGTTTTTGTCTGACTCTCAGACGCTATGAGCGAATTGAAGCTTCAGCAATGCAGGGTTGACGGTCGTTACGACGTGCTCGACTGCCTCGGTCGCGGCAGCTACTCAGAGGTCTATGTCGCACGCGACCTTGCCGCTTCGAGCGGCTCGCCGCAGATGGTCGTCCTCAAAGTTCTCAACACATATTTGCAAGGATCGCCCGACGCTGATCTCGAAGAGACGCTTATTGAAAATTTTCGCAACGAAGCGGTTGCGCTCGACCGCGTGCGCCATCCGAACATCATCAGCCGTCTCGGACACGGGACGGCGATAGACCTTCAGGGGCGCGTCTTTCATTATCTCGTCCTCGAATATCTTCCGGGCGGCGACATGCAGCAACTTTGTCGTCGTCGTCCGCTCAAACTGGAAGGCGCGCTCTTTTATCTACGCCAGGTCTGCGCCGGACTCGAACACGCTCATGAACGCGGAGTCATCCATCGAGATATCAAACCGCAGAATCTTCTGCTCACCGCAGATCAGCACACGTTAAAGATTGCAGATTTCGGGGTTGCCAAGCTTGAGGCCGCCGACGGCGCGATTACACGCGTCGGGACGGATGTCTATGCTGCGCCGGAGCATCACCCGCTACGGCAAACAGGCCCGCTTGATACGGCCGCGCTCACGCTTCCCGGCAAACAACTCACGCCCGCCGCAGACATTTATTCTTTGGGAAAGACGGCTTACATGCTGCTCACGGGCGAATCACCCCGCCGCTTCTCGCAAAAGCCAGTTACAGATTTTCCTCCTGAGTACATACGCGAGTCGTGGGCCGCGCCCGTCATGCGCGTCATCGAGCGCGCGACGCAGACTAATCCTTCAAAGCGTTTTCAAAGAGTTCAGGAGTTTTGGGAAGAGTTACAAAGGGCTGCCACAACAAAGGCGGATTCAAACGGGCAGGCGCACGCTGCAGGCGATCACAAATCAACCATTATCGATCTCACTGATGATTCGATACAGGTCGCTCCGGCCCCTCCCGTGCCGAGTTTTACCGAGCAGCCTTTGCCTTCAGATGCGAGGGCAAAGACGGCTGCTCATGTCCGCATCGTCGTGCCGGTTTCGGATGAAACTCATAGGGAAAAAAATCCGCCCGTTATTAAATCGCACAACGAACCGGAGCGACGTTTTGAATCACGGCATGAATCGGAGATTGACGAATGGCCGCGTCGTAGGGTTCGCTTGTCCGATGGCGCAAAGAAATGGCTCGTTGCGCTTTTACTGATCGTGGCTTTCGCCGGCATGCTTCTGGCGACGCACAAATATATGAGCCGCGAGCAGCGTCCGACCGCCGCGCCCGCTCCGCCCAACTCTCCCGTCGGGCGCGAGATGGTTGCGACACGCGACGTAAACATACGCAGTTCGTCGAGCGGTCGCGCAGAGCGTATTGGCATGGTTCCCAATGGCTCAATCGTCCGTGTTCTCGATTCGCAGGGCGGTTGGTATAAGATTCAGATCGTGCAGCTTGCGCGGCCCAAAGAGAACGCAGACGATGCCGAGCAGGGTTGGGCCGATCACGATTTTTTCAAAGCACGTCAATAAACAGTCTTCATTTGTTTCGAGGTGAATAAAAAGTGGGCTTACTTGAATCCATCAGGAAGTGGATCGACGGCGAGGCGGCGCAAGACCCTCTGGCCGAAGTTGACGAGCAGGCGCGACCGCGTCGCGTGTGGGAAGACTTTCTCGTACGCGTGGCGCGCGAGGTCGAAGCCGTGATGCAGCGCGAGATGTTTACGCCCCCGGGTGGCCCGACCTATATCCCGCCCGAATATATTGTTTATCTCTCAAACGACGACGACCGTGATTGGCAAGGCGAGAAGCGGCGCGGGCTTGAGCAAGGACTTTATTACGTTCTTTCAGAGCGCGCGCGCGAGCTGTCCGGCTCAACACAGCTTGCGACAAAAGCCTTCGCCGTCGAACTGCGCGTCGATGGAACGCTCAACAAGGGAGAGTTTCGCGTCCAGCCTGTTTGGGACGCGACCGAAGCAGGCGGCACGATGGTCACAGCGCGGCCACAGGAACTGGCTCCACAGGCCACAGAAAATGCATTAGAAACTGACGATGCGGAGCAGGGTGAAGCCGAGGTGACAAGGGTCAGCGTCCGTGCGACAGAGCTTTTCAAGATTGAAGTCTGGCGCAACAATGCGCGACAAACAGTCATCCCCATCACCAAGCCGGAAGTGACCATCGGGCGCGGCTCGAAATCGGTTGCGGTCGATCTGCCCATCAAAGGCGACCCTGAAGTCAGTCGTCTTCACGCCGTGCTGACGCGCGACCCCGACGGGCGCTACTGGCTCACACCGAAGGGACGCAACGCGACAATTGTCGGCGGGCGCGAAGTCAGCCGCGAAGAACGCATTGAAGTCAGACCGGACGAGCGGATCGAGATTGCCAGCTATACTCTCCGCGTCCAGCCGAGTTAAAACTTTTGCAGCTGAGAGTAAAAGACAATCAGGGCTGACTTGAAATCAAGTCAGCCCTGATTGTTTCCCAATCGGACAAGTATTCCCGCACGATACTTAAGCGATGCGCGCTGTTGCAAACGTCTCGGCCTCAAGCTCATCGATTAGCCGCAAGAGAGCGGGCAAGTCTTTTGAAGCGTCAAGATAGTCTGCACCGAGCAGAGTCACGATCTCGCATGAACTGCTCTTTTCCTTTAACTCCTTGACAAGCGCGCGGCAGAACGCAATGACGACTTCCGGGTCGAACTGTTTTCCCGTGCTGCGTCTGAGGTCTTCGATCACTTCGTCAAAAGTGCGCCTTCGCCTGTAAGGGCGGTCTGTCGTCATCGCGTCGAATGAATCGGCCAGCGCGACGATCTTCGCGCCGATGTGAATCTCGTCGCCCTTAAGACCATCGGGGTAGCCGCCCCCGTCCATGCGCTCGTGATGATGTCGCGCCATCAATGGAATGTCGGCGTAAGGGTGTTTGATGGGCGAAAGAATTTCAAAGCCTGCGGTCGGATGCCTGTTCAGCTCCGCAGATTTTTTTGCGTCGATGCGATAAGGCGCATTGATGATGTCGCGGTCAACGACGAGCTTGCCCACGTCGTGCAGGTAACCGCCGACGGCCACGCCTTCGACCTCTTCCGCCGACCAGCCCATCTCGCGCGCAATGATCTCGCTGTATTTGCCGACGCGCTGCGAGTGCCCCTGCGTGTATTTGTCTTTGAAATCGATGGCGGTGGCAAAGGCGCGGACGGTGTCGGTGTAAATTGCACGAAGGTCTTCATAGAGCCTTCGATTTTCGTCGGCGCGGCGCTCGACTTCGCGCAGCAGACGGTGGTTGTGAAGTCCGACCCCGATGTGCCGGCCAAGCGCGCGCACAAGCTCTCGCTCGTCTCTTGTATAAGCCTCGCGGCTCGCCTTCTCGCCAAGAAGTATCAACCCGACAAGATCGTTATGCACACGCAAAGGCATGGCCAGCGTGACACCATGTTGAACCAGAAGCGAGCGCGTGCGTTCGGTGAAAACCAGGGAGGACTTTTTTTCGTCGGTCAATAATGATGTTTTGCCGTCGAGATTGCTCAGAGCAGCAACCTCGGTTTTGGCAAAAGGAACATCGGCCAGCGCCTCTTCGCCGAGCCCAAGACCGGCGACAAAACGGAGCAGAGACTCTTTCGCGTCATATTCGACGACGGCCCCACGTCTGACACCGAGCGCGCCGATGACGACGTGAAGCGCCGAGTTAACCATCTCGTCGAAGTCGCGCGTATCGGCGATTTCTGTACCGAGGTCGGCAAGCGCAGAAAAGGCGTGAAGAACTTTACGATGGCGATCCGGCATAAAATTTAGCAGCTAAGTATTAATGTCCGGGCGGAGGGGGCGGCGAAAAATCATCGGGCGCAGCTAAAACTGCTTCTTCAGAATCCGCAAACGCGACGCAACGGCTGAGGCCGAGCAGATCAAAGAGTTTCAAATTGTGTCGGTTGAGATTGGTGAAGACCAAACGCGCGCCGCGTCGCTCGGCGATGTCGACGATACCGAGCAGGATCGAAACGCCGATGCTGTTGACAAGCTCGGTGTCTCTAAAGTTGATGACGAGGGCGCGGCAACCCTTTTCAAGATTCAGCTTGCACTCGCGCTCGATACGCTGCCCGCTCATCTTATTGACGTAGTCGCCGGCATAGACAACGGCCACTTCTCCGCTGCTCCGAGCCGCGAGCGCGGGGGAGCCGCTTGCGGATTCATTCATCTTTTTTTTGATTCCCCTTCTACTTGCGCAGATACTTCGTCATGCGAAGCCGCGTCCCGTCGTCAACGCGCTCGAACTCAACCTCATCCATCAGTGTGCGGATAAGCTTGAGTCCCCAGCCCCTTCTGCCTGAGCGTGCTGACTCCGGGCCTACATCCTTACCATTACTTTGTTCTTGCAATAAACCGCCGGAGAAGGTCGCTGTCGGGGGGAGCGCGATGCCCCGGCTTGAAACAGTGACGACTAATTTATCATCTTCCAGCAAAAAACGCTGATAAATTTTTCGGTCAGGACTCAGAGAATGTTCCGCCGCATTGATACAGGCCTCGACAAGCGCCGTCTTGATCTGATTGATGGCTTCGGGCTGAAACTCCAGACGACGCGCGATCTGCTCTACGGTATGTGCGGCAATCAGCTCAGTATCGCCGCCCATCGGAATGATCATCTCAAACTCGTTTTCTACCGACCGCCCCGACAGCACGCCGTCGCCGAGTCGAGCAGTCAGCAGCTCCAATTGCGCTCGGCTCGACGCGAACGCTTCCCTCTCCGTAATCAACTCGTTTGCATCTTCCGTAAAACCCTCCGGCGAAACCAACCACAGACGAGGACGGCGAAAGCCGCACGCATGTGCGACCTGCGACAGACGTTCGAGCCAGATTTCCGTCAGCGCACGTCCGGCTTCTAATTTTGATTCAATCTCGACGGCGAGCCAGACCACTTCGTTCGATTCAGCGTAAGGGCTGGCATCGAAGCCGTGAGCGACGGCGCAACGTTCCTCGTCTATCATTAGATTTATTGGCGGATGAAACGATGCGCAGCTTGCTGAGTGGACAATCTGCGGCAGACGCACAAGGTCTGTCTCCATCTCCAGGCCCTCGGAGATCTCTTCCGCAGATGCGCCGCGATATGAGCGCGCGAAGCGGTTGTTGTGGAGAAGGCTCGCCGGGACGCGTTGCAGATTGAAGCGTTCCATGATCCCGCGCAGCCCTGCCGCAGCTTCGCGCCGGTAGTAGCGCGCCATCGTCTGCGGCGCACGCTTGAGTGCATCGATGAGCGTGCCGGCGACAACCAGCGCGCGCGGCTCGACAGCGACGTGCAACCGGTAGCTCGCACGCAAGTAGTCGCGCCAAGCAAGCCCACGCCCCGCTTCGACGTAAGAGGCTTCAAAGTTGACAAGCTCTCGCGCGTGCAGCTCATCGAGCAGCTTTCTCAGCTCAAGCCCTTCAAGATTCAGACGCTTGCGCCACATCTCAATCGAGGTTTTGCCGTCCACACTCTCAGCCGTCTCGTGCAAGAGACGAATCAGCGCGCGCCGCATATCGAGAGCAGGAGCGAGATCTTCCAGCGCGGAATTAAATCTTCTATTGATACGTCCGCCTAAAAGCTCGTCAACATAGAGTCTTTGAAATTCGCGATAACTTTCAAGCCGGACGTTTGCGCTCTGGGCTGCGCGCATAAGAGAGGCGATAAATAGCGGATTGCCCTCGCACTGTTCGACCATCAGATCACGCGTCTCCGCGTTCATCGCCACCCCGTAGCCTCGCGCGAGCTTCTCGGCTATTGTCCTTGCTTCTTCGTCGCTTGGTCTGTCGAGTCGAATCATTTCTGATTCCGCAGGACGACATACATCGTCGGCGTTATTTAACACGTCGAGCAGACTGCGGCGTGCGCCAGAGATGACAAAGGGCGAATCCGATTGCGAGCCGGCATGGGCTATTTCGGAACCGAAGTCTGCTCCGCCTTCGAGTTCGCGTGCAAGATGCAGATCGTCGATTAAGACAATTGTCCGCGCACCGCGCGCTGCGGCTTGCTGCGGCGCAGCCAGACATAAACGCACAACCGCTCGCTCATCCGCATCGTCGCGTGCTCTCTCCAAAGTGTTGACAAGCCGCTCGACCCATTCGTAATCGGATGGCGGAATAAGATCGGCCAGCTCATCAAGCGTGGGCGGCGCGACGATCAGATTTTCATCGCCCCTGCGATGCGCGATTACATGAACGAGGAATGTGTGAAGAAATCTTTTGGCGGCGCGCGCGGCGGTCTGATCTCTTTTCGACAGGGCAAAATAGAATGGCGAAGCTTGACCCCGCTCGCGGAAAAGACCGTCGAATGATTGACGAAGAAGCTCGGATGCGCCAGACATCGGAGCGGCGGAGATAAGGAGATTACGCGGCCCGGAAATCTGTGCGGCGAGCGACATGATGCGACGCAGTTCTGCTTTGCGTCCAACAAAATGCTCGGATGCAACGCGGCCAAGAATTCGGCCCTTGCCTGTTTCCCTTTCGCCCTTACGCGTCGGCATCGCTCAACTTTTCCGGTTCAAATGCTTCAACACGATTTTTGCCGCGACTCTTTGCGCTGTAAAGCGCCTGATCGGCGGCGAAGATGACGCTGGCAGGGGTATCGACCCCAGTCGCGTACGAGCTGATTCCGATGCTGACCGTGACCAGCCCGCTCGGCTGCTCTTTGCCATGCGGAAACTGCGTCCGCTCGATGCGGCGACGAATTCGCTCGCCAATGACTAATGCTTCAGAGAGTCCGGTCTGCGGCAACAGCACGCTAAACTCTTCGCCTCCGTAACGCGCTGCCACATCTTCCGTTCGCAGGGCCGATTTCAGACACTGCGCCGTCATCTCAAGCGCAAGGTCTCCGGCTTGATGTCCATTCATGTCGTTGTAGTGCTTGAAGTCGTCGATATCCACCATCATGAAGCTCATCTGAAAGCGATGGCGTTTTGATCGCTCCAACTCTTCTGAAAGCCTCTCTTCGAGATATCGTCGGTTGAGCAGCCCAGTCAGCGAATCGGTGATTGAGAGAAGCTGAAACTCCGTCGCCTTCTGATGCCACTGCGCGCGGTCGAGCGCCAGAGCCATCTGCGGAGCGATCATATCGAGGAGATTGAGATCGACATCCGTATAAATGCCGCCGCCTGCTTTGTCTGTAATGTTGAGCACGCCTACTTTGCGCCCGCTCACGATGAGCGGATAGCTGATAAAAGATTTTGTCTTATAGCTTCTATCGGACGGCGCGGGTTTCCAATCTCCCTGAGCCACCGCGACATCGCTGACGACAAGCGGGCGACCATCGCTTAAGACTGACCCGGCTACGCCCTCGCCAAGCCGCATGCGCGACTCGCGCGCAACGGCGGCGTGCGGCCCGACCGTTGCTTTGACCTCCAACTCGTTGACCGCCTCGTCAAATAATAGAAGCGACCCGCGTTCAGCATTGAGCAGATCGGCCGAGTGACGCAGAATCAGTTGGTACGCCTCTTCGGGCTGCACGGAGTTGATTCTTTCGACAAAAGCACGCAGATGCGTCGCGGTTCTCATCCTGCGCTCCAATTCTTCTCGCAGACGCATCACTTCAAGCGGAAGCGCAATCTCGCGGCAGAAAGCTACAATCTTCAGGCGTTGTTCTTCCGACAGATTGCGGTCGCCGACGAGAAGCGCGCCCTTGATCTCTTCACCCACCAGGAGCGGAAAGAGATCGACCGAGTCTTCGTGGCGCGTTGCGGTGCGCCCGCCCGCCGGCACGGCTATCGATTCGCCATGCGTGGCGGCCTGTAGCAGTTTGATCTCTTTTGCTTTGAGCGAGACGCGCGGGGGCTTTTCACGAAACTGACCTGATGCGCAAAGAGAGACAAATTTTTCATCCGTCCTGAGCATCACCGCGACCGTCTTTAAGCCGCTCGCCTCGCAGAGAGACTTCACAGCTCTTTCGCAAGCCTCGACAAGCGTGACAGCCTGTGCAAACAGCTTTGTATGAGGCGTAGCCGCAAACGATGTCTCACTCGCGTTTTGTTGAGAAGCTTTTTCTGACTTTACAGGTTTCGCATTTGTCTTCTCACTTATCAAGCCGCTTACCTTACTCTCTTCTGCATCGTTGATACGACCTTCTTCCTTCGCTCTTTCAACTATCTTCTCACTCTTTGCAGCGCTCGCATCGCCGCTTCTTTTTTTGGCCTCGTCCGCCCCTTCACCTTGCAGCTTTTTTGCAACCGGTGAATCAGATGCGAACTCTACCGCGCTCTTATCAACTCTGACGGCGAGGTCGTCCAAATCCTGTTCGAGAGCAAAGATGACGTTGGCGAAAAGTTCAGGTGAGAGCAGATCAATAAGGTCGCCCGTGCGGACGCGCTCGGCCAGCGCGCGATAGTCTGCGCTGCGCAAAAATGCGCGTCCACCGATGACGGCGAGAGGTTTTTTTGGATCAATGTTGACAGGCATTGTGAAGCAGTTGAGTCCCGCATGACAGCGATAAAAACTGACTTTTCCCGCCTCAATCGCTCGATCAAAGGCGCGCCCGCAAAAAGGCTCGCACAGATGCGCATGAGTCTCTGAAGATTGGAAGGCGCGGCAGATCGAGTTGTTATGCGAAACAAGGACTGAAGGCGGCTGGCGACCGGCGACCAGAAGCAGCGCAAGTCCCATAGTTGCGGCGAGAGAGTTCTGCACCTCGGCCCACCCTTCGGGAGGGGCGAGGTTGGCAGACCTATTTTCGGCACGCTCTGGGGCGGAAGCTGCTTTGTCCATTACTAATGCCGGGACACTGGACTGTCGGGGCTAATAGCGGCTGTAGGTGAGTTCTAGGGAGACAGGGGCGCGACCGCACCCGCGCCTGTCGAACTGAAGAGGACGTTTTATCGGGCGCTCTCGCGCGAAAAGCGTCCCACAACCGCAGTATATTGTGTCCGCACGCAAACAGACAAGAGATAACTCTAAAACGCTCTTTACTCCTGCCCGGGCAACGGAGACCGAAGCTTCCGTTAGTTAGATGAAACGCTTAATCGCAAGCATTTTTCACTCTCTGACGGCGCGCTCTGCATACTTAAGACCGGGCGCATCACCTTTCGCGACCTTTTCGATATCCGTCGCTTCGGGGCTGATGCGTATGCATGCGGCGAGATGGTTCGGTTTGATCTCGATCAGAGGCGGCGTGACGCGCTTGCATTCATCGATTACGTAGGGGCAGCGCGTGTGAAAGCGGCATCCTTCGGGCGGGTTAATCGGCGAGGGCACATCGCCCTGCAGGACGATGCGTCGGCGTTGACGCTCGATTTCGGGATCGGGGACGGGCACGGCAGAGATGAGAGCCTTCGTGTAAGGCATCAATGGCTCGGCATAAATCGTTCTGGCATCTGCAATCTCAACGAGTTTTCCGAGATACATGACGGCCACGCGGTCTGAGACGTGGCGGACGGCGCGCAGATCGTGTGAGATAAAAAGATAAGTCAACTTGCGCTCGCGCTGAAGACGCTTCATGAGGTTCATGATCTGCGCTTGAATAGAGACATCGAGCGCCGAGATCGGTTCGTCCGCGACGATAAAATCCGGTTCGGCGGCAAGCGCACGCGCAATGCCGATGCGCTGGCGTTGCCCGCCGGAAAACTCATGTGGATAGCGTTTGACAAAACGTTGATTGAGACCGACCGTCTCGAGCAATTCCCTTACACGCGCCTCACGCGCACTGCGTCCTCCAATGAGCGAAAATGTATCAAGCGGCTCGCCGACAATCTGCCCGATGGTCATACGCGGATTGAGCGAAGCGTAAGGGTCTTGAAAGATCATCTGAAAGCGTCGGCGATGCTTGCGCAGCTCAGCTTTTGAGAGCCTTGAAAGATCGATTCCGTCAAAGAGGATTCTGCCTTCCGTCGGTTCTGTGAGACGGAGAATCGTGCGGCCAAGTGTTGATTTTCCGCAGCCCGACTCGCCGACCAACCCGACAGTCTCGCCCGGAAAAATCTCCAGACTCACGCCGTCAACGGCCTTGACCACGCGTCTCGCGCTCGGCCCGCCAGACAGCTTATCCCAGACCGTTCCGCCGCCGAGATCGAAATAAACCTTTAACTCGCTTATCTCGACAAGCGGTGTTGTTTCTTTTCCCGACAAGGGCGGCATCTGTTCGGGTCGCTGATTAAGATCAGGCATCATCATTTTGAGTTAATCGAATGTTGGCGCATCAGACCGAAAAGGTTTGCATCTACGGTTTCGATTCTACTCCGTTATTTTTTCTGCTCCTCAGAAGATTTCATATAAACCTCTTCCGCAAAATGACAGAGCGAGAAGTGCTCGGCGGTTAATTGTACGAAGGGCGGAAACTCGTGCCGGCAGATTTCTTCTGCACGCTCGCAACGCGGCGCAAACGGACAACCGGGCGGCAATCGTGCAACATCAGGCGGGAGTCCCGGTATCTGGTAAAGCTCTCTGCCCTGTTCGTGCGCCGGATCGGGCACCGAGCGAAGCAAACCCTTTGTGTAAGGATTGCCGGGACGCGCAAAAAGCTCGCCTGTCGGCGCGCGCTCAAAGACTTTGCCTGCATACATGACAACCACTGCGTCGGTCATCCCGGCAACCACGCCGAGATCATGCGTGACAAGAATAATGCTTGCGCCGGTCTCGTCTTTCAGACGTTTGATGAGTTCGAGAATCTGCGCCTGTATGGTCACGTCAAGCGCGGTCGTCGGCTCGTCCGCAATGAGCAGTTCTGGCTGGCATGAGAGCGCCATTGCAATCATCACACGTTGGCGCATGCCGCCAGAGAATTCGTGCGGATAGCTGTCAGCACGCGCGCGGGCATCAGGTATGCCGACCGTTTCAAGCATCCTGACGGCATGCTCGAAGGCCTCTGTTTTAGTATGCCCGAGATGAAGACGCGTGATCTCCATTAGTTGACGCGAGATACGCATAAATGGATTGAGCGAGGTCATCGGGTCTTGAAAGATCATGCTGATGCGCTTGCCTCTGAGCTTTCGCATCTCTGGCAGCGAA
>CBDUCU010000071.1:0-11906 GCA_965365725.1 uncultured bacterium
GTCGGTCTCGCCCGGCTGCGTCATCAAATTGCAGATAAAGATTTTGACGGCGCGAGATTGACCAATGGCTTCGGCCACGCGTGCAACCAAAAGGTTCGGCAAGATGCTTGTGTAGAGCGAGCCGGGGCCGACCGTAATTACGTCAGCCGCGCGTATGGCCGAGAGGGCTTCGGGGAGCGGCAGACAATGCTCAGGCTCAAGACGCAGGTGGCGAACGGACGAATGCGCGCCCGTAATGTTGGTTTCGCCGCGCACGACGCGACCGTCTTCCAACTCTGCGACGAGTCTCACGTCGTTTAAGGTTGCTGGAAAGATGCGCCCTTTACTTGCCAGCACTTCGGACGAGAGACGGACGGCTTCGTTAAAGTCTCCAGTCACTTCCGTCAGGGCCGCGAGGAAAAGATTGCCGAAGCTGTGGCCGCCGAGTTGTCCCTCGCCGCGAAAGCGATACTGAAAGAGCCGGGAGAGAAGCGTCGAATCTTCGGAGAGCGCAACCATGCAGTTGCGTATGTCGCCGGGAGGAAGCATCTGCAATTCATCGCGGAGGCGGCCCGAGCTTCCGCCGTCGTCTGAGACGGTGACGATAGCCGAGAGCGATTCGAGCCAGACGCTTTCGGCACGTGGATGACCCACAAGCTCTTTGAGACCGGAGAGCAGAGTTGAAAGACCCGTCCCGCCGCCGATAGCGACGAGCTTTAATCCTTGTTCAATTTCCGTCAACAACTTCAGAAGAACCCTCCCGGACAGACGACAGGCGAACAAACACGCTTGACAGCGAAATCATACCCAAAAGAGTTGGGCTTTGAAAGCTTTAAAAAATGGAACAAGGATGCAGAAGCGGGGAGCGAAGGCCGGAAAAGCCGGCGCGTAGGGATGGCCTACGTCTGCTGCGTGGAATAGAGAAGGCGCTCGTACTCCGGTTCGTTGCGCAACAGCGCGAGGTCTTGATCGTGCGCAATGCGCACTCTCAGAGAAGGCTTTAAGGAGAGAGCACGTTCGAGTGATTGCAACGCCGTCTCGACCGCACCGAGGCGTGCGCGCGTGGCAGCGAGGGCAAAATGAACATCAGCTGCTTCCGAATCGCGTTTAAGAGCGCGCTCAAACATCTCTTGGGCGGCTACATAGTCGCCTCTGTTTAGCTCCATCACGCCGCGATCATAAAGCGATTCGGCATCGCGCGGCAGACTGCTCTCAGACCGCAGACGTGTTTCAGCAATAGAGAGGTAAGTCCGAGATTTAGCCGTTACTTCGGTTACACCCGCGTGCTGCTCGATGAGCTGACGGAAAAGCGTGCGCGCTTCAGCGAAACGACCGCGCATAAATTCTTTATGAGCGCGCTCGAACGCCTTGAGCGCTGCAGCCTCATCCCGCGTCGGTTGACGGGGCGGTGCAGGCGCGGGCCTAACGGACGGCTTAGGTATTGCGGGCGGGCGCGTCTGTTTAAGCGCGCTCTTCTTGGTAGCGGCAACCGGAGCAGCCTTTCGCGCTTGAGGCTTTGCTGCAGGTGTGGCTGTCTTCTTCTTTGATTTGACAGAGGTTGTGTGATTCGCTTTGGCGACCGGACGCGTCGTCTTGGCAGGGTGTTTTGCCGGAGCCGTTTTTGCTTTCGAGGTTTTCGCGGCTTTCGACTCAACCGATTTTTTTGCCGGAGCAGCTTTGCGCGCGGGCGGCTTTGATGCGGCCTCAGCCTTTTTCTTCAAAGCGGGCTTCGGGCGAGCCGTTTTAGCGGCAAGCTTGTTGCTTTTGTTCGCGGATTTTGTCGCGGTGCTATACGAGGCCGGGCGGGAGGCAAGCCTTTTAGCACTCTTGACCACAGGATCGCTCATGCGAAGCACCAAATTTTCACAGATGGAAACGGGCCTTATAGACCGTCGGAGAACGGCGGCAGTTTAACACGCGATGTGGCATAAATCAACGTATTAGCAAAATTTGCGGGCAATCAGATGTTAGACGAACCGATCTTGACCGGGCCAACAGAGAAAAACAGTTGATGTCTATTGAAACGCTATGCTAGAGTTTCTTGCGGGGTGGCGATTATCTCGCGTCGCCAGTTAGCTCGGAAAGGACGTGCGGCCTTGTGAGCGAGTAAACTCCTCTCAAATCCTCTACTTACGCCTCCAGGCAGTCAACTTCCAATAAAGCTTCAAACACCCCGTCAACGTCCATGTTCTGCTTGAGAAAGAGCCTGTATCGATGACAGACACTCCTATCATTATGCACGAGCGGCAGTACGGTCAGGTTCAGTCCGTGCTGGCGAAGCTCAAGGCCGAAGCCTTCGCGCGTGTAGTTTTTCTGGTGGACAAAAACGGCCAACAGATTGCCGCGCAGGGCGAGGTTGGAGACCTCGATACGACAAGTCTGGCCTCTTTGGCCGCCGGCAACGTCGCCGCAACGGGCGGCATGGCGCGTCTTATCGGCGAGAAAGAGTTTCCGACTCTCTCACATGAAGGCGAGCGTGAGAGCATACATATCTGCATCATCGGACGAGTCTTGATGGTCGTCGTCTTTGACGAACGCTCAAGCCTCGGCCTGGTTAAGCTCCGCGTCAAACAGGCCGCGCGAGAAATGGGGCTTATCTTTGAGGAGATCGAACGCCAGGCTGCCGAGCGCAAGGTTGCCGACGATGCTCTCTTTGCAGAGATTACGGACGAGGACATCGACAGCCTCTTTAATTAGTGAAAAATGATAAGCAGACAGGAGTCAGAAGACAAAGCAACAGACATGCTCTTTATTCCGACTTCTGATTTCTGACTCCTTCCTGCTTGCTTCTCACTCATCAAGGTTTGATATGACGTTTATTAACTACGCTTCACGAGAGATCAACTGCAAGATCGTCTATTACGGGCCGGGGCTCTGCGGCAAGACGACCAATTTGCAGTATATCTACGACTCGACCGCGCCCACGTCGAAGGGCAAGCTTATCAGTCTTGCTACCGAAACCGACCGCACGCTCTTTTTCGACTTTATGCCGCTCGAACTAGGGACGGTGCGCGGCTTCAAGACGCGTTTTCATCTCTACACCGTTCCCGGTCAGGTCTTCTACGACGCGTCGCGCAAGCTGATCCTTAAGGGCGTGGACGGCGTGGTCTTTGTCGCCGACTCGCAAGAGGAGCGAATGGATGCCAACATCGAGTCGCTCTACAACCTCGAAGAGAACCTCCAAGCCAACGGCTACGATCTCAACAAGATTCCCTACGTCCTGCAACTAAACAAACGCGATTTGCCAAACGTCGTCCATGTTGACGACCTTGTTGCAGAACTCCGGCGCAAGGACGAACCAGTCCATGAAGCCGTCGCTTCAAAAGGCACAGGCGTTTTCGATACCTTAAAATCAGTCGCTAAACAGGTACTTACGGAACTACGCAAAAGCTAGTCGAGAAGGCAAAAGTAAAAAGGTAAAAGGCAAAAGTGAGAAGGCCGTCTGAGCCTCTTCATTTTTGCCTTTTACCTTTTTACTTTTGTCTTGTTTCAGACTAAGGATTTAATCATCAAAAGGCCGTCGCCGCCGTTGGAGTAGTAACGCGGAAGACGTTGCGTGACGGCGTAGCCGAGTCCGTTGTAGAGGCGTTGCGCACCTTCGTTGACGGAGCGAACTTCGAGGCGAACGGTGCGGACGTTGCGTCGGCGAAAACCCGCTTCGGCCTTCTCCATCATGCGGCGCGCGATATGTCTGCGTCGATGCTCGGGCGCAACGCCGAGCGTCGTGACATGGCCCGTGTGGTCAGGCTCAATGAGGCCGACGATAAAGCCAACCATCATGCCGTCAGGCGTAACGGCGCGATAGGAAACCGAATCGGGAGAGCCAAGCAGATACTCAAACGTCTCACGGCTGTAGGCTTCGCCGTCGATAAAGCAACGCTGGTCGAGCCGCCAGCATTCTTCAAGCTGCGCGAGCGTCAGCGGCCTCACGTCATAGCGCGTAAGCGGAGAATGCTCCGGGCGCTCCAATGCTTCTGGAGCAAACTCTTCCGTCTCGGCATCAACTGCCGATGAGAACAGACGCGAGCGAATCTTTTTGAGGACGGCCATATAACACTTAAATCGTAAATCTTGAATCGTAAATAGTAAATACCAAATCGAGATCTTTCATCAATTCACAATCGATTGCCTCAGACCAGGCTACGCTGGAAACAGCTTGTTGCGTAAAAATTTTCCCCCGATTTTAGATTCATGTTTTACGAAATAAGCATGCAGTCGCCATAGCTGTAAAAACGATAACGCGCGCGAACGGCGTGTGCGTAAGCCGCGAGCGTCAACTCGCGTCCCGCAAACGAGCCGACCAGGACGAGCAGCGACGAGCGCGGCAAGTGAAAGTTTGTGATAAGCGCGTCGACGGCGCGAAATGTGTAGCCGGGCGTAATCGTCAGACTCGTCTCGCCGCGACCGGCGCGCACCGCGCCATGCGCGTCAGTCGCCGTCTCCAGAGCGCGCACGCTCGTTGTACCGACGGCGATGATGCGTCCGCCCGCGCGCCGCGTTTGATTGATTTCTTGAGCGACCTCTGGCGAAATCTCGAACGTTTCAGCCTCGACGCGGTGTTCGTTTAAGTCTTCGACGCGGACGGGTGCAAATGTGCCGTAGCCGACATGAAGCGTGATTTCGGCGCGGCCCACGCCGCGCGCCTCTAAAGCTTTATTGACGGCAGGCGTGAAATGAAGTCCGGCGGTTGGCGCGGCGATGGCCCCGCGTCTTTCGGCGAAGATTGTCTGGTAGCGCTCGCGGTCTTTGTCGCGCGCCGTAGCGTCCTCGCGCTCGCGTTTGATGTAGGGCGGCAGAGGCATCTCGCCAAACTCTTCTAATAGCGCGTCGAAATCTTTTTCAAACTCAAAGCGCACTTTGCGCCGCCCGTCCGCACGTGCTTCGATCACTTCGGCTCGCAAACGCCCGTCGCCAAACTCGATGCGTGCGCCTTGATCAAGCCTTCGCGCGGGCCGCGCCAGAGCTTCCCACACATGTTCACCGTTCTCTTCCAACTCACGCACAAGCAACAGTTCGACGCGCCCGCCCGAAGGCTCGCGCCTGCCAATCAGCCGCGCCGGGAAGACGCGCGTATTGTTGACAACGAGCAGGTCGCCCGCGCGAAGCTCGTCGGGTAAATCCGTAAAGCTCGCGTCGCGCCACACGCGGCGTGCGCGTTCGACGATGAGCATTCGAGATGCGTCGCGCCGCTCCAGAGGATGCTGCGCGATCAACTCTTCGGGAAGGTCGTAATCAAAATCTGAAATCAGCATGCAGGCGAAGAAAAATTAACATGGTTGGAGAGGGCGGAAAGAAACGATGAATTATGAACGCGGAATAAAAGACAGTTTATCGTTCATTGGTTCGCATTCATCGGTTGTTTTCTATCCTTTCCGTCTATGTTAATCACTCTAAGATGGGGATGCAGGAGTTTCAGCGGCGAGTTCCGCGACGTTGTGCTCCTGGTGGAGGACGACTGAGAGTTGCGCGCCGAACATTAGTATCAGGCTTGAGACATAGCTCCACGTAAGCACGGCGACGACGGCGCCGACCGAACCGTAAATTTGATCGTAGTGAAAGTATTGGATGCTCCAGGCAAAGACATATTTTGAAATCTCCCAAAGCAGACCGGCGACGATGGCGCTCGGCAGCGTGTCGCGCAAAGTAACGCGCCCGTTCGGGACGAGTCGATAGACGAGCGTAAAGAGCGTGATGGTGACAAATGTACCGGCAAGCAAAAAGATTGTCTGCCAGAAGGCGTTTCCGACCATCGTCAACCAGCGCGAGCGACTGACGATGCGAATTGGCAGCTCTTCCGCCAGTTGTTGCAATCCGACGAGAATCGACGTGATAAAGACCGAGACGACGAGGACAAGGCCGACCACGCCGATCATGCCGAGCGTCAGCGCGCGCCCGTGCAAAAAGGTGCGAGGCCTTGTGCCCCACAAACGATTGAGCGCGCGTTCGACGACGGCAAAAACCCAAGAGCCTGCCCACAACACCACGACCACGCAACTGATGACGACACCGACGCTCACGTCCTTGAGCGAGCGCACGGTCGTGCGTAAAAAATCGGACGAGCCGGGATAGACTTCAACGATGCGCGCAAGCATCTCGCTTCCGGCGGCGGCGTTATTGCTGATAAAGAGAAAGACCAGGAGCGCCGGAAAAAGCGTGAGCAATCCAAAATAGCTCATCGCGGCGGCGGGCGTGAAAAGATCGTTTTCGTGAAACTGATGAAACGTGTGATTAAGAATAGTCGTCCAGGGAGCGAGATTGCGCACGCCCCATCTATGACGAGAAAAAAAGGTCGCCCTTTGCATCGATAAAATCTTTGGAGAAAGTTTTAAAGAAGTCGGCGCACACACATGCGCCGCTCGAAAGTTTACTTCTTTTCCGACGCTTTGCGTAACTCACGCGCATTACGCGAGAGCAGAGTTTGTGCAACGGCGATCAGCGCGAGAGCACGCGCAGTTTCCTCTTTAATCATCCGCGCTTCAGCGAGCGCGCGGTTAAAATCCTTTGCGGCTATGGCGGCAAACATTTCATCGAGCGTAAACTGATTGAAGATTTCAAGCAGAATCTCCTGCTCGGCAGGAGAGTATTTCGTGCTCTCCGAATTTAATTGCACCGCGTTGCCGTAAAACTCCGCGTCGTTGTTGAGCGCGCCGACCGCAGTTTGCACAAACTCCCAGCCGCGCCGCGAGTCGATGCGCGCGGCAATTGTTGCCGTCATCAAAACCGTAGCGCTGCGTAGTTCTGTGCCGACCTCGATTTGTTGCGCGTAACCGACGGCTTCATCAAGCAATTCAACGGCGCGCTGACGTTCGTTTTTTTGAGCGGCGAGCGATGCGATTGAGGCAAGCCCGTATGCGCGCAAAGCGGGAGCAAGCTGCGGCGATAACTCGACTTGACGCGCAAACGCGGCGGCGCGGTCGATATCATCTTTCTCGCCATCGGAGAACGCTTCAACGAGCGTGACTATTTGGCGCGCGCCGACGATGTGGCGAGCCGCATCACGAAGCTCTGTGTTTTCGATCTCGCCGACAATCCTTTTTGCGCGCTCCCAGAGTCTCCTGCGCGCGGCATCCACCGCCGTCGAATAACGAGCTCTATCGCGCCGGGCGGGGTCGCGTTCGCGCTCAATCTCTTCGAGACGCGGGCGAAGCGGGTCGGTCGAATTCTCACTCGAAAGCTTCTGCACCTTCATCTGCGATTCGAGCGCGTCGCGCTGCTTGGCCTCAATCTCGGCAGCAAGCGCGCTCAATCGAGCGTTGAGCGCGGGCACGTGTTGCGGAGCTTCGCGCTCGAAAAAGGGAAGCAGGCGGCCAATTGTAAAGTAGAGACTGCGCGCTCGATTTTCAGCGAGGTTGTTGCTGTCGGCGCTCGTCTGTGGCAAAGGACGAAGGAGCACGGCGGCTGCTGTTTCGAGAAACGCGCTGCGGACGAGCGGCGAAGAATTTATCGGAGCGTCAACATTGCGGGTGGCGCTATTGTTAACGGCGCGAAATTCAACCGAGCCATGCTCGTCAAAGACGGATATAAGCTGCGTGAGCGGATAAGACGAAAGAAGCAGCACATCGTTGATTGTCGCTTGCGCGTTGATGCGAGTTCGTTCAAGCAGGCTCAGATAGATTTTATCGGCAGCCTTTGGCGATTGTAGTCGGAGCTTGAAAAGAAACGAGAGAAGATCAGGGTTTGCTCCTTCGACTGTTACGGATAAAGCTATCTCGGCTGCGGCGGCGGGTTGGCCTGCGGCGAGAAGCCTCTCGGCGATCTGTAATCTTTGCCACGCTGCGGCGCTCAGACCGGCAGACGGTCCTGCGTCATACGAATTCAAAGCCGGTCGCGCAGGGTCAAATCCCGCTTCGCTTTGACTCTTCAACATCTCTTGAAAGAAGAGTTCGGCGAGATGCGCATCTCGCCGGGCCACAGTCGTCAGAATCTCTTCGCGCGCGTCGGTAAAGTAGTGCGCGCCGCTTTCGTCTCCCGTCTCGTGCGCTTGTTTCATCTCGGCGACATCCGATGCGGCGGCTGCTTCCCACGCGCGTCGAAAGATTGCGCGCGCAGCTTCTTTATCCGCCGCCCACAACGCATCCGCGCAACGCGCAAGCAATAACGCGCGTTGATATTCGTCTTCAATCCGGCGCGCATCTTCCGCCACTTCGTTGAGAGCAGCTACGGCGTTACGTTTCTCTTGTTGAGATTTTTGCGTTTGCGCGCGTTTGTTTGCCGTCGTGCGTTTTGGCGCAGATTTGCTCGCACCGCTTTGTGAAGACGATTGAACGACTGCGAGCGCGCGTAGGTGAGAGCTTGATGCAAGCGCGATGACGAAGAGCAGCGCGGACAGGAAAAGCGAAATTGTGCGAGGTGCGCGCATCGTGTGTTGCATGATGAAAGACTTGCTATTACTGCGCGTCGAAGAGTCCGCCGGGGCGCGTGGGTTGGACGGATGGTGAGATGCCAAAATGTTCGTAGGCGGCGCGCGTCGCCATGCGTCCGCGCGGCGTGCGGTTGAGAAAACCGATCTGAATCAGATACGGCTCGATCAGTTCCTCGATTGAATCCTTCTCTTCGTGGAGCGTGGCAGAAAGCGTCGAGAGACCGACGGGGCCGCCGCCGTGCTGCTCGATGATTGAGACGAGAAGTTTTCTATCAATCTCGTCGAGGCCGAAGGTGTCAACCTCCATACGGTTGAGCGCGTCGTCGGCGACAGCCTTTGTGATGCGACCGTCGTATTCAACCTGGGCGTAATCGCGCACGCGCCGGAGCAGACGGTTGGCGATGCGCGGCGTGCCGCGCGCGCGGCGTGCAATCTCGCGTGCTCCGCCTTCGTCAATCTCCGTGTGGATGATGTCGGCAGAGCGTCGCACGATGAGTTCCAATTCGTCGTGCGTGTAGAAGTTGAGATGAAAGACGATGCCGAAACGCCCGCGCAAAGGCGCAGTAATCATTCCGGCGCGCGTGGTGGCGGCAACCAGAGTGAATTTCGGGAGGTCTAATTTGATCGAGCGCGCCGCCGTGCCCTGTCCGATCATGAGGTCTAATTGGTAATCCTCCATCGCCGGGTAGAGAACTTCTTCGATGGCCGGATGCAGGCGGTGAATCTCGTCGATAAAGAGGATGTCGCCCTCTTGCAGATTTGTGAGGATGGCTGCGAGGTCGCCGGGTTTTTCGATAACGGGGCCAGCCGTCGAGCGCATCTCGGACTGCATCTCGTTGGCGATGATGTTTGAAAGCGTGGTCTTGCCGAGTCCGGGCGGGCCTGTCAAGAGAACATGATCGAGCGCCTCTTTGCGTGCACGCGCGGCGCGAATGAAGATGCGCAGGTTTTCCGTCGCCTTCTTTTGGCCGATGTATTCGGCGAGATGCGTCGGACGCAGCGACAGCTCAAACTGCCGCTCGTCTTCAACTGCGCCTCGCTCGCGCACGCTGACAGGCTCTAGTTCTTCCATTTGTTCTTATGTCCGTAGTCAGTTGTCCTTTGTCTTTGCTTTGATGGCCCGAGAGATTTCTATGAAAGCAGGGAGTCGCCCGACAAGTGCTACGGACAACTGACTACGGACACCTCACTAACCCTTTGAAAGATAACGCAGGCTGCGGCGCAAGAGCAGCTCGACCGAAAGATCGCCGCCTTCGTTAGCAGCTTGTGTGACGGCTTTTTCGGCGGCGGCCTTTTGATAACCGAGGTTGAGAAGCGCGGAGAGCGCGTCGTCGCGCAGAGCGTCTTCCGTGACGGCAGTTTGCGCGCCTTCGGTCGTTGCAAACTGTTCTTCGAGCGCGGGTGACGAAAGCGAGGTCATCTTGTCGCGCAGTTCGATGACAAGACGTTCCGCCGTCTTTCGTCCAACACCGGGAATCGATGTGAGCCGTGCAAGATTGTTTGTACGGATGGCGGCGATGATCTCGTCGGCGCTCATGCCGGAGAGCATCGCAATACCGGATTTGGGGCCGATGCCGCTCACAGAGATAAGCATCTGGAAAAGCTCGCGCTCACGCAGCGTGCGGAAGCCGAAAAGTTGGAGCGCGTCTTCGCGGACGTGCGTGTAGATGCGAAGCTGAAGCTGCGAACCCGGCTCGTCCATGTCGTAGAAGGTTGAGACGGGAATGGTGACTTCGTAGCCGACTCCGCCCACGTCGAGGATGACGCTCGTCGCATGTTTGGCAAAGAGCGTGCCTGAAAGATGTGCGATCATTCTTTGATTGTCTTAAAAGAGATTTGAATTTCGGGAGCGCCTCTTTGTGCGTCGAGAATTTTAGTTGAACACATGGGGTTCGGCAACGAACGAGAAGCCGGATTACCCGTTTTTCAGGAATGAATAGAAGATGACGCTCAAGACTTGAGACGCTTTCAGCATCCGCCTCGCCCGCGTTATACTTGCATCCGGCTCCCCACAAGAAAAGAGATTTGCATGAAGTCGGAGAAAATTTCTGAGCTGACGACCGTTCGCTTGAGCGTCTATCTGCGTTGTCTGAACGTGCTTGCCGCCGAAGGCATCAAGACCGTTTCGTCGCAAGCGCTCGCCGATCAGTTCAATCTCAATTCGGCGCAGATACGCAAAGACCTCGGCTACTTCGGCGAGTTTGGCGTGCGCGGAGTCGGTTATTCGGTCGATGATCTGCGTCGTCATCTAACCGAGATACTCGGACTCCATTACGCGCATCGCGTCGGCATTATCGGTGCAGGACGGCTCGGCTCGGCGCTCGCCAACTACAATGGGTTTACGGCTTCAAACTTCACGGTCGTCGCGCTTTTTGACAACGATGCGACGAAGATCGGCAGTCGCGTTGGTGATGCGGCGGTGCTGGTGCACGATGTTGAGAATCTTGCGCGCGTCGTGCGGGATGAAAAAATCGACGTGATGGTCATTGCAGTTCCGGCGCGCGCGGCGCAAAGCGTGCTCAATCAGATCATGTCGGCGGGCGTGCGCGCTGTTCTCAACTTCGCACCGGCGCGCTTGCGCGTGCGTGCGGGCGTAAAGGTCAAGACCGTTGACTTGACAATCCAGCTTGAGAGCCTATCTTACTTCCTCGCACGACCGCAGACGGCGCACAAGACAAAGCATGGCAGCATGAAGGCTCGAAAAGAACCTTCTTATAAGGACGAACAGAATATTTAGAATTGTTGATGGAAGATGAATCTTTGTCTTTAACGCTTATCAGCGACGTAGCGAATAATGGTCAATCTTATATGCGTCATTTCATCAACAAATTATTGCCGTTCCTGACAGCAATATCAGTCGGCTTGATATTGGTAGGAAAGCTGGAATTTATTGATGTAAACAAAATCGAGCTGATGATGAGCGATGCCGAAACGCTGTGTTACGACAACTTTGAAAATTGTAAGAATATTGCTGAGGGGACTCCTTACCGCACAAATCGCATGGTGGAGCCAAAATATACAGCGAAGGCATTACAAAGCAGAGTCGAAGGTGTGATTCATTTGCAGGTTGTTTTTGGTGCAGGTGGAGATGTATCAAGCGTTACTCCGCTCACAACCCTGCCCGATGGTCTAACTGAAGAATCCATAAAAGCTGCGCGCCAAATTCAGTTTACGCCAGCGACGATTCATGGCATACCTGTCTCTGTAGTCACAGAATTTGAGTACGTATTTACTTTGAACGGGCCATTTGCCGGAATCGGCAAATATAGGACGGTGCAAAAGAAATAAGCTTCTAATGGATGAGCAGACAGCGCGGCGCGAAATTGTGCGCGTCGGGCAATTGATGTACGAGCGCGGATACGTCGTCTCATCGGACGGCAATGTCAGTGTGCGTCTTGACGACGGGCGGATCCTTGCCACGCCGACGCAAGTTTGTAAAGGTCGTATGACCGAAGAGATGCTTGCCCTGATGGATGCATCGGGCCGCGCGCTCAACGACCGGCGCGCGTCGAGCGAGCTTGCGATGCACCTGCTCATCTACCGCGAGCGCGCAGAGGTTCGCTCG
>CBDUCU010000072.1:0-11898 GCA_965365725.1 uncultured bacterium
CTTTGGCGCAGGCGATTGCGCGCGCGCTCGATTGCACGTTTCAGCGCATCCAGTTTACATCTGATCTGCTCCCTTCCGACGTGATTGGACTTTCGGTTTATAACGAGCGCACAGGTGGATTCGAGTTTAAGCACGGGCCGATTTTCGCCAACATCGTTCTGGCGGACGAGATCAATCGCACAACTCCGAAAACACAATCGGCGCTTCTCGAAGCGATGGCCGAAGGGCACGTCACGGTCGAAGGATCGACATATATTCTGGCTGCACCCTTCATGGTCATCGCCACGCAAAATCCGGTCGAGCATCACGGAACATATCCGCTCCCTGAATCGCAGGTTGATCGATTCATGCTGCGTCTTCAACTCGGCTATCCGGAAGCCAGCATCGAGAAAGAGATTTTGCGCGACCGCGAGCGCGGAGACCCGCTCGAACAATTGCGTCCCGTCATGTCAGGCAGCGAAGTGCTGGAGCTTCGACGCGCTGTTTCAAACGTGCGCATGGATGATGCGCTCGTCGATTACCTGATGCGGATCGTTTCGGCCACGCGCGACTCGCAGATGCTCGATCTCGGCGTCAGCCCGCGCGGCACGCTTGCTCTGTTTCGCGCCGCGCAAGCGCTCGCGCTTACGGAAGAACGCAATTATTGCGTGCCCGACGATGTCAAGCGGCTTGTGCTTCCGGTCTTTGCCCATCGCCTTGTCGTCAATTCGCGCTTCTCATCCTCTTTTCACCGTCGGAGCGAAGAAGCCGAAGCCGTGCTCCGCGAGATCATGAAGAGCATCGCCATCCCTGTCTAAATCAAGACGAGACGCAGAGGTTCAGTGCGTTCTAATTCGACAACTACTTATCAACAACATCAAAACCTCAACCAAAATGGTCGCGCTTTTTGCATGTGAACTTCTTCAACGCCGTTGCGATTTCTTCAAAACAAATAAAACCCGACGCGAAAAAAGGCCGGAGGAGGGAAGTAGAAGAGATGAGAAAAACTGTTTTCATCGTCGCCTGTTTTGTCATGCTCGCTCTCTGCGAAAATGCAAACGCATCTAACGCCAAACTGAAGAAAGTAAATCCCCCTCAACAGAAGAGCATAAAGACGCAAAAGACGGCGAAACGCATTGCGCCTCGCGTCGAGTATCTGAAGAACACTGGCGCGACGCGCAGCCTTCCGTTTTCTGAAGCGGTGCGAGTCGGTGAGATGCTCTATCTTTCCGGACAGATCGGCGTCGACGCGTCGGGCGCGGTCGTCGCCGGAGGCATCGAAGCAGAAACGCGACAAACTTTTGCGAACATGCGCGCCGTGCTGGAACGCCACAACTCTTCTCTCGACCGCATTGTGAAATGCACGGTGATGCTGGCCGATATCAAGAACGACTACGCGCCGATGAACGCCGTCTATCGAACCTTTTTTGCTCCCGAGCGCATGCCTGCGCGCAGCACCTTCGGCGCAAACGGTCTTGCGCTCGGCGCGCGCGTAGAGATCGAATGCTGGGCGATTGTCGAATAAATCGCCGACGTTGAAATTCTTGTGTGGCGCAGAACTTGAGCGGGTTGAGACGTTGAGTTATACGGCGTGAAGCACGTCATCTGTCAGCAGTTTTGAGAACAACCGGAATGAAATTTATGCGCGGCTGGCGGCGTGCGTTGCTGAGCTTGTTGATCGTCCTGGGGGGCGTGGCAACTGCCGTTATGACGTTGCTGTCGAGGCGCGCGGGCGATTGGGAGTCGGCGCGCGTTGGGGCAATTCTCTCGCTGCTGTTTGTCGTGTTGATGCTCGTCTTCGTCGTGCCGCCGCTTGCACGCTCGGCGCGCCTTGAAGCTGCACAGCTTGATCTACCCATCCAGATCACGGCGGGCGGACTTATTTTTACGAGCATTCTCGCCGTCGTCGCCTTCGCCGCGTGGAACACGGGCAATAATATTCTGTTTCTCATCTTTTCAGGGATGACCTCGGCGCTTTTTGTCGCATGGACTGCGGGCCGCGCCGCGCTTAGCGACCTCGTCGTTACGGCTCGCTTTCCCGACCACATTTTTGCAGGCGAACCAGCACCGGCAATCGTCGCCATTCAGAACTTGAAACGTTTTCTGCCTTCTCTCTCCGTGCTCGTCGAAGCGCGCGTGCGTCTTCCCGCGAACGATAAAAGATTATTTCGGCGCAACCGTTTTGAGAAACGCACGCTTGCATACTTTATGCGCGTGCCGCGTCGCGCAAAAGCAGAGCAGAGCGTTGAGCAGGTCTTTGCTCGGCGCGGTCACGTGCTTATCACGGGGTTTGAGATATCGACGAAGTTTCCTTTCGGCTTCTTTCGCCTGCGCCGACGCTTGCGCGCACGCGATGTTGAGATTGTCGTCTATCCGAAGCCGCGCCCGACAAACGATGAGCTGCATCTGCTGCCTATCAACGCCGGACGCATCGCCTCGACGCGCCGGGGTGCTGGACATGATCTTCACTCTCTGCGCGACTATCAGCCTCACGACGACATGCGCCATATCGACTGGAAAGCCACCGCGCGCATCTCCCGGCTGACGGTGCGCGAGTTTACCGCCGAAGATGAAAGACGCGTTCACATAATTCTCGATACGCGCATTGATAAAGATTTAGAGGAAGAGAAACGAAACGTCCGCGATAATAAAACTGAAGCTGCCAACGCAACGTTAGAAACCGGAAGTCTCGCAGAGAGATTCGAGGAGGGCGTGACGCTTGCCGCCTCGCTGATGACGCACTTTATCGAAGAGCGCGCGGACGTGCGTCTCACCATCGGCAAAGAGCAGGGCAAAACGGGAGCGGGGCGCGAGCATCTCTATGATTCACTGCGCCGTCTGGCATTAGTTGCACCGCAAACACAGGAACCAAGCGATGCCAGCCGGCAAGAATTCTGGGAATTGATCGCACCCACGACGCGCACGCATGAAGACAGTTTTCTCATCCTCCTGACCACCGCACCGCCCGGCTCAATCCCCACACACGTCTGGCGCACGTCGCACGTCATCCATCTGTAAGGAAACGATAAGCGCGAAGCGATGAATAAAAGACGGACTGTTTTCAGCTCATCGTTTATCGTCCATTGTTTCCTTATATAGCTGCCGGGCTGCGGTTTCGCCGCTTCGAATGCAATCGGGGAGCCCCGCTCCTTCGTAGGCGTTTCCGGCTAGTTGTAAGGAAGCCATCTGCTTGAGGCGGTCCTGTATGCGCGCGACGCGTTCAAGATGTCCGATGTGATATTGCGCCATCGAGCGCGGCCATTTTTCGACATGCGCAAAGAGCGGCGCGCGCTCGATGCCGAGAAGGTCTCGAAGGTCGCGTCGAATATTTTGAACTATCTCTGAGTCGTTTTGCTCGAACATCTCCGGTTGAAGCGCTCCGCCGACAAAGGCGCGTAGAAGAACATGGCCTTGCGGCGCGCGCCCCGCAAACTTGACGCTGCTAAATGAACACGCAATCAGCGAACGGCGCTCGATAAAGGGGACGACAAAGCCAAATCCGTCGAGCGGGTGCGCAACGTCCTCGCGTCGATAGGCAAGATTGACGGTGGCGGTCGATGCGTAAGCGATTTCTTCCATTTCGCGTGCAAGGGGTGCATCTATTTGTTTGAGAAGCTTCGCCGCCAGATGCGAAGGCAGCGCGAGACAAACAGCGTCTGCGGAAATGTGCTCGCCCGTATGAGTCAGTAAAACCCACTTGCTTGAACCGTCCTCAGCGCGCCGCAACGATTCAATCTTTGTCTTAAGTCGAACCGTTTCCAACGGCAGCCGTGCGGCAAGCGCATCGGTGAGTGTTTGCATGCCTTTTTCAAAGGAGAGAAAGAGAGAGTAGCGCGCGCCGCTTGCGCCGCTTGCGCCGCGATTGTCTGAGGCTTGATTGTCGATGCGCCGATTATTTGACGAGCGACGCAGCGCGAGGATGAGGCTGCGATGCGAGCGCTCCATTTCAAGAAAACGCGGCATCGTTGCGCGCAGAGACAAAGATTCCGGGTCGGCTGTGTAGATGCCGCCGACCATCGGCTGCGCCATTCGCTCAAGCGCCTCGCGCCCAAGCCTGCGGCGGACAAAGCTGGCGAGGCTTTCATCGCTGCGCGCGTCGGGATTTTTGGCGCGCGGCAAAAGAAGATCGAGCGACATGCGCGCTTTGCCCGCCCAGCTAAAGATGTCAGACGTGATAAAAGGCCACAGACGCGCGGGCGCAAGCAGATTAAAACCTTCCGGGGTTGGCAGAAGACGATTGCCGCGAACGACAAAGCTCCGACGGTGCTTCTCGTTCGTCTCAATCAACTGCTCTGTGAGACCAATTCGTTTGGCGAGAGCAAGAGCTTCGGGCTTCTCAGAGATAAATGCGTCGGGGCCGCCTTCGAGTAAAAAACCTTCGCGTAGGTATGTGCGAACTGTTCCGCCGAGTCGGTCGGAGGCTTCGATCAATTGAACGTCGAAAGAAGGATTTTCTCCTCCAAGCTCGCAGAGGCAATTGGCTGCTGAAAGCCCGCTGATGCCGCCGCCGATGACGACGATGTTGCGTCTGCCGGATTTGCGCGTCTCAACCATTGATCTTGCGTTCGGTTTAGACAACTGATGCGGAAGAGGCGGGCCGTATCGCTCCCGAAGGACAACAACCCTCGAAGCAAAGGTCGGCGCGCGGGCCGTCTTTGCCAAGAGCGAGACGCGCCGCAGAAGGCTCGATGCGCTCAAGAATAAGTTCTCGAATCATCTTGATAAATGAAGGATGCGTGCCGACGGTTGCAGCGCGAATCATGTTGAGACCGAGCTCTTCGGAGACGCTGCGAGCTTCCGTGTCGAGGTCATACAAAACCTCAAGATGATCTGAGATAAAACCGATTGGCGCGATAATTACGTCGAGCGCACCCGCAGCCTTTAGTTCTCGCAGATGATCGCACACGTCGGGTTCAAGCCAGCTTTGTGTCGGCGGGCCGCTCCGACTTTGAAAAACAAGCTGCCAAAGCTGATGCCCCGCTTCTGCCGAGACGAGGCGTGCGGCTTCGAGGAGCTGCGATTGATAATCACACGCAGAAGCCATCGAGAGAGGAATGCTGTGTGCAGTGAATACGACGTGCGCCGAAGCGCGCCGCTCCGCAGGAATCCGTTCTAACGCTGCGCGCAGGTGTTCGGCGTTTGGCCCAATGAATCCGGGATGGTTGTAAAAGGCGCGAAGCTTATCAACCACAGGCGCACCCTCGCCCACTGCACGCCGCGCGCTTTCGATGTTTTCCAGATACTGTCGGCAGCTTGAATAAGAGCTGTATGCGGAAGTGACGAAGGCAACCGCACGTTTGATTCCGTCCGTCTTCATCTGTCGCAACGTATCGACCAAAAACGGATGCCAGTTGCGATTGCCCCAATAGACGGGCAGGCGCGGCCCATTTTGATTCAACTCATCTTCAAGCGCCGCAATCAGCCTGCGACACTGTTCGTTGATCGGACTCACGCCGCCAAACAACTCGTAGTGGTGCGCAACGGCGCGCATTCGCTCAGGGGGCACATTGCGCCCGCGCAAGACGTTTTCAAGAAACGGCATCACGTCGTCCAGGCCTTCCGGCCCGCCGAAAGAGACGACGAGAATTGCATCGTAAGTATTGCTCATGCGATTTATCTGGAACTTAAACTAACGCGCGCTCAACTCATGCACGGCTTCGACAAGCGCGACGACGTTTTCAACGGGCGTTTCCGGAAGAATGCCGTGACCGAGATTGAAGATGTGGCCGGGCCGATTGGCCGCGCGTTCGAGAATCCGTGCGGCCTCGCGCCGGATCACGTCAGGGTTTGTGAAAAGTAGTATCTGATCGAAGTTGCCCATTACGGCCACATCGCCCAGACGCTGCCATGCCTCGTCCAAAGGCACGCGCCAATCAAGCCCGATCACGTCGCCCCCGGCCTCGCGCATCAATTCAAGAAGCGTCGCCGTACCCGTGCCGAAATGGAGCACGGGCACGCCCGGCGTAATGTTACGGATGACTTCGCGCGTGTGCGGAAGCACGAATTCGCGGTAGTCGTCAGGGCTGAGCGCACCGACCCATGAATCGAAGAGTTGGACGGCCTGCGCGCCCGACGCAATCTGCGCGTTGAGATAGCGTGAGAGTGCGCGTGCGATAAGAGACATGAGCGCGTGCCATGCGCCCGCGTCCGTGTGCATGAGCCGTTTGGTGTTGATGTAGTTGCGCGAGCCGCCGCCCTCGATGATGTATGAGGCGAGTGTAAACGGCGCGCCGGAAAAACCGATGAGAGGAATGTTTGGTCTTAGCTCGCGGCGCGTGATGCGGATTGCTTCATAGACGTAGTCGAGCGCAGACACGTCTTCGACTTCGCGGAGCCGCTCAACATCGGCAGCCGTGCGGACGGGATTGTGTATGACCGGGCCTTCGCCTTTGGCGAATTCAAGGTCAAGTCCCATCGGCTCGATGATCAGAAGGATGTCGGCAAAGATGATTGCAGCATCGACGTTCAAACGATGTGCGGCATAGACCGTCACCTCCGATGCTACTTCGGGCTTTTTGCACATCTCAAGAAACGTGTGTTGCGCACGCACCTCTCTGTACTCGCGCATGTAGCGTCCGGCCTGTCGCATTAACCAGACGGGCGTGTAAGGCGCTTGTTCGCGCCGACATGCGCGCATAAAAGGACTTTCGCGCAACTCTTTTGTCAAGGTTGTTTCAACTGAAGCGGTTTCGGTTGAGTGATCCATTATTTCAATCTCGCGCCTTCCTGTTTTGATGTTGGTAATGACAGACTACAATAACGCCGTCTCTGATAGGTAGTCGCCGCGATAGGCTGTGAATTCTATAAATGCCGCGACGGAAAGCCAGCGCAAATTTGTTATTGCAAAAATCGCATAACTATTCTGAAGGGGTGAGAAGGATGAGCGCATGCCAGAGCAGCCTACGGCGGCGGGCGGTTCTGACGCGGACACGCAAACAAGCAGTTCTCTTTGAGAGGATTTGCGCGAACCCTTCCGGTTCGCCGACAGCTATTTCATCCGGTTCTCAACCGGCGATGAAATCTGATGTTTGGCTGGTACGGTCTCTTTGTGTTCAACGACTTTTTTGTGGTTGCATGATTGAGCGTTATTTCTCTTTCCACGTAGATATCCCCAAAGGTATGCGACGTGTTTGTAATGCTCCAGAAATGAAAAGAGGGCGGCCCGTCTCAGGTCGTAGTGCTGCTTATAAGTGAGAGATAATTTTAACATCGACCGTGCGGCGATTGCGTAGCGGAACATCTGCCGACGGTGATTGACTGTCCAAGAACATTCGGGCCATAGAGTTTCGAGTACGTAATGGCCTTCGCCGTAATTGGCCGCCGTTGCGAGATAC
The DNA here is from genome assembly GCA_965365725.1 of uncultured bacterium. GTDB lineage: Bacteria > Acidobacteriota > Blastocatellia > Pyrinomonadales > Pyrinomonadaceae > DASQDT01. The sequence goes on from CBDUCU010000072.1 coordinate 7,314, forward strand.
TCACGGATCGTCCGCCGGTGTTGGTGTAAGACGACGGCGCTGCTCACATAAACAAGTTCATAACCCATCTTGCGCAGCCTGACGGAAAGCTCCGTGTCTTCGCCGCCCGCCCTGCGGAATCGCACATCAAAGAGATTTGCTTCGACCAGAGCATCGCGCCGGAAACAGGCATTGGCCGTCACGAGACGCATCACTATTCCGCCGGGCGCGAATCCCGGATCAAGGCTGCGATTGAGATCAATATATTCCCCTACTAAACCGGGGTAAGCGCCCCGCACGCTGCCACCTGCACCGGCGATGTCGGGAGCGTAGAATCCCTTTACAATCTCTTGGAGCCAATCTTGATGTGGAAGACAATCGCTGTCGGTGAAGGCGATGAGAGAGCCGTTTGAGGCGCGCACGCCTACGTTGCGTGCGGATGCCGGGCCGCCGTTGGATTTTGAGATCAGCTTGATTCGATCATCGAACTCGCGCAGGATATCAACCGTGTCGTCGGTTGAGCCATCATCAACGACGATGATCTCAAGTGGCGCAAGCGTCTGTTTGAGCAAACACTCGATTGTCGCGCGAATCGTTCGCCCTCCGTTATAGACGGGAACGACCACCGAGACTTGCCATCCATCTGTTCGTTCAGACAACTTTTCGCTCGCTTTCTCTTCGTGCTCTAAGGTGATGTCTGGTTGCAAGGTAGTAATATGTGCAAGCTTCGACGAGAGGCCGGAGGCGCGGCTTGAGGCGCTCATGACTCATCAAAGAAGCCTTGAGAAACCAGAAAGAAGGTTTCCACTGAGACCCCCAGTAACGCGCGGCCTCTTTTTTTAACGCCTCGTGGTAGCGGCGATATTCATCGCCCGTCTTTGCACGCTCGTGATAGGTTGTGCACGCGAGGATTTGATCGACGTTCTTGAATGAAAATCGTCTGGCGATCCTCACCCAATAGTCGAAATCGGCAATCAGGTCTCTCTGCTCATCAAGACCGCCCAATTCTTCAAAGACTTCGCGCCGCCAGAAGATTGACGGCTGGTGCATCTCGTAGCCGAGCCAGAACTTCAACAAACGGTTGAATCCTTCGTATCGCCCGGCGAGTTTTTGCGCGGGATGATTGTCCTGATGGATTTTCAAGACGTGGCCGACGATGGCTGCGTTACCTGTCCCTCTGGCAAGATTTTCGGCGACGGTGCGCAACGTGTTAGGCGGGTAGAAATCGTCGCTGCTCAGCCAGCAGATGATCTCGCCTGTGGCGCGTTCAAAACCCTTGTTGATAGCGTGGATGTAGCCGCGATCCGGCTCGCTCGTGTGATAGGCAAGATGAGGGGCATAACGCTTGATGATCTCCGGACTCGCATCGCTACTTCCGCCGTCGATGATGATGTATTCAAGCTGCGGGTAACCTTGCAGCAGAACGGAGCGGATGGTGCGCTCAAGAAATTCGCCTTGATTGAAAGAGGGCGTGACGACGCTGATACGAGGCCACGCTGCGCCGCCGTGCATCACAAGTGGAAGTTGCTCGGACGCTTCCACGTAGGGCCAACCGTTGAGGCCGGGCGCGCATGCGGGAAGCTCTTCGATGCGAATGGCGGACACTGGCGCTTGCTTCTCCTTGTCAGGGCGAACGGACGAAAGCGAAGTTGTTTGTCACAAATCGGTCGTCGCGGGTTTACTTTGCTGCGGGAAGCGGGCTTGCATGCCGACTGACCACGCGCCAAAACCCATCGCGGCTAATCCACACGTCAGTGATGAAATAATCTCCGCTCAAATCCTCACCCGCTATCGTCGCGGCGCTCTGTTTGAGACGACCGCTAACAACAGCCGCCCTCCCGTAGAGCCGCACGGTCAAATCGTTGAATTCATAAGAGACGAGCTTTAGATCGCGCAGCGCGTGGTTGAGATATTTGTCTCTGCGGCCGTGCGCGCCGGGAAGTCGCGGACTGACGATGACGAAGTCGTCAGCGAGAATTTGTCCGAGCGTGCTCGCGTCGCGTAGCTTCAACGCGTCCATCCACTTTAGCTCGAGCGCGAGCAGGTTCTTCTCAATCTCTTCGCGCGTGGGGCGCGTCGGCGCATCTCTCTCTGGGTCAAGCGCGGGACGCTCGGCTTCGGAGTCCGGCGGGAGCGATTGCCTCCATGCATCAACCGTCGTCGAAGGCTTCTGCTCATCCTTCTTGTCCTGCGCCGCGACAAACGACGGCTCGATGATTGATGCTGCGACGGCTAAGACCGATGCAGCCGCAAACGTTAATAAATGTGATCGAATTCCCCTCATGTTCTTCAATCCTTTCGACTACTGTTTGAGCGATGACCTGTGCAAGTGCGCCTTTACCAAATAGATTGTCACGCGTTTGTGAAGCAGCCCTCACACGACCCTTCTTAAGTTCCAACGACTCAATTCGCTGATGCGACGCGAAGCTGATTTTTGACGGATTTGACTCCGCCGACGGCGCGCGCAATCTGCTCGGCCTTCTCAATTTGCGCTGCCGTGCCGACCTTTCCGCTCAGCGTCACGATCCCTTCTTTAACGTCGATGACGATGTTTGCATTCTTCAGCTCGGCATCGGCGTTGATAGCGGCGCGCGTCTGTGTGAAGAGATAAAAATCGTTGCCGCCCGAGCCAATCTGCGGCTGCGGCATGTTGGCCGTTTGCGCCTTGTTTCCGGTTGACGTGTTGCTGCTGCCTGACGTTGCATTCGTCGTCGCGCCCGTTGCAAGGGGCGAAGCGTTGTCAACGCTTGTTGCAGAAGATGCGGGCGCAACGGTCGTATTAGCGGCAACGTTAGTGTTCACGCTGTCGTCGCGCTTCTGTGCGAGGTTGCCAGCATTATTGTTGTCGCCGCTTGCCGCGCCGCCGCACGACGAAAAGGCAAACGCTGCTGCGAGCACAAGTGAAGATGTCAAACTGTTTCTGTTCATGTTCCTTCCCAAAGTTCGTAAAAGTTTGGACGAGGATGTTGATCGGCAGTCACCTCGTCAATCTCCTCTGTCAGACGTTATTTCCGACGTGCAAGACTTCGCGCAATGCGTTGCAGATGTATGCTACGTCCTCGCGCCCAAGCCCTGCCCACGTGGGCAGACTCAGACCGCGTTGCGCGATGCGTTCAGCGATAGGAAACTCGCCGTCCTCGCGTGCCGCATCACGATAGGGCGGCAGGACATGCATCGGATAAAACACCGGACGCGTCTCGATGCCGCGTCGCGCAAGATATGTCATCACATCATCGCGTTTGATACGGACGCGCTCGTCCAAAACGACTGTTAACATCCAATGAGCGTGCTTTGCATGCTCCGTCTCCGCTTGCAGCGCGAGGCCGCACACGCTCGCAAGTTCTTCCGCATACCATCGAGCGACTTCGCGCCGACGCTCGATGTGCCAGTCAGCCCGCTCGACCTGCGCAAGGCCGACAGCCGCCGTCAGATTCGTCATCCGGTAGTTGTAGCCGACGACGGGAAACCAGTAGCGCCGCTCGAAGTCCATACCCTGCCCCATGTACTGCCGCGCGCTTCGTGCGAGCGAGATGGAATCTGTCAAGAGCATCCCGCCCTCGCCCGTCGAGATGATCTTGTTGCCATAGAAACTGAAGGCAGCCAAATCGCCGAGCGCGCCCGCGCGACGATTGCGCCATTCCGCGCCGTGCGCTTCGGCAGCGTCCTCGACGATATGGATTTTGTGACGGCGCGCGACTTCCGAAAGCGCATCCATGTCTGCGGGATGGCCGTAGAGGTGGACAGCGATGACGGCCTTCGTGCGAGAAGTGATTTGAGCTTCGACGGCGCGCGCATCAATCGTCCACGTCTCGGATTCTACATCGACGAAGCGTGGGCGCGCGCCGCAGTAAGTGACGGCGTTGGCAGTGGCGACGAAGGTAAGCGTCGGGACGATCACCTCGTCGCCGGGGCCGATGCCGAGCGCAAGCAACGTCAAGTGCAGAGCAGCCGTTCCGTTGCAACATGCGACGGCATAGCGCGCGCCGCAAAATTCGGCGAAGGCCGCCTCGAATCTCTCGACGTATTTTCCGCACGAGGATATCCATGACGATGCGAGACAATCGGCTACATATTTTGCCTCGTTGCCCACGAGCGCGGGCGCGGAAATGGGGATTAACCTTTCGCTCATGCGTAGTGCGATTCGGCCTCCTTTACGGTCGCCCCTGTCCAATCACAACTCAGAAGCCATCGATCCTCTTCGTTGAGCGTGCGGCCTGCGGCGCGTCGATAAATTGCGCGATACGCCTTCGCCGTACGCTCAAGGCTGAAATCTCCTAGACGCTGCATGCCGCGTCGCTGAATCTCTTGACGAAGAGAGTCCTCCATCGTCATGCGTCGCAAGGCGTTGACCATCTCCCCGATGGAGAACGGATCGAAGAGAAGCGCCGCGCCCGCAGCCTGTTCGGGCAGCGACGTAACGTTCGAGCAAGCGACCGGCGTGCCGTGCTGCCATGCTTCAAAAAGCGGCGCGCTCGCCGCCTCGAAAAGCGTCGGGATAAAAACAAACTGCGCCGCGCGATAAAGCGCGCTCAACTCTTCAAGCGAGACGAGTCCCGGAAACTTCACCTGTTCCGCAAGGGCAAGGTCTGTTATCCGTCGCTCGATC
>CBDUCU010000073.1:0-11797 GCA_965365725.1 uncultured bacterium
CGGCGCGCAGATTCGGCAGAGGGCGACCCGCGCGATCCGTGACAACCGCTGGGACGGAGACGAGTTGTGTATCGACACGCACCACGTCGTCGTCGTCAATCTCTTCGCCCTGCGTTTTGTCAGACGGACTTGCGACGCGCGCCGGGCCTTTCGGTTGCGGAGAGTCGTTTGTTTGCGCTCCTCGTCCAACGCGTCGAGGCCGCTCGACGGGCGACTGCTCCTGACCGCTTTGCGCGAATGTCTGCCTGACCGGCATCGCCGCACAGACGAGCGCGAGAACTATGAGGAACACTTCAGCTCTCAACCGACCCAAGCTTGCCGCTCTTTCCAACATCGCTTTACACTCTCCGAGCAAAGAACTCGACGCGCCAAATTGTAGCGGCAAACACGCCCCGACGAAAAGGAGACCAACAAATGTCAGTCATCGGAAGGCTCGACGGACAAGTCGATGAGATGCTCATCAAACCTCTCTCGCAAAGACGCGACGACGCTACAGATCAACCGCCCGTCACGGAATCTTCCCGCAGCGAAACGCCGCGCGAGACTGAAGAGCAAACAATCAAACATGAAAAGGTTCGTGACCAGAACGTGCTGCCCGTGTGGCTTTTGTAGTGAAGAGATATCAGGCCTTGCTGTTGCCACGCTTAATCAGTAGCCCGTCCGGTTCGCATGCCGCAGCAAAGAGCTCTTTTGTTCGCCGATCAATTTCGACTTAATTTCGCACGATGGGTTTATGCCTCATGCTTGACAGCGCGTGCGGGCATCTTTTAGATTGATGACACGCTCGGCATTGAGGTTTACATCCTCCCGGGCGGCTTTTTTTGCAGGCACGTATGTCAATGGTAGACGGCCACCCTTACAAGGTGGAGGTTGGGGGTTCGAGTCCCTCCGTGCCTACCAGTTGCAGCGTCCTTGAGTTTTTGACATACCGAAGATTCCCTGCGGAGTCGTAGTTCAGTTGGTTAGAACGCCGGCCTGTCACGTCGGAGGTCGCGGGTTCGAGTCCCGTCGGCTCCGCCACTTTGTAAAGCGGCTGCTATTCATTAATGAATGGCAGCCGCTTTCGTTTGAGCGATTGCGCTGTCAGCTTTCAGACAAACGTATCTATCCGGTTACAATGAGCAGCTAATTTAGAATCTTTAGCGTGAAGTTGCGGACTGAAGTTGCAAAAAGCGACTTGACCAGTTAATCGCTCAAAGCTAATAGCTCAAAGATGATCCCCGTCAAAGAAGCCATCAATTTGGTCACCGAGAAAACAGAGGCGTTGCCTGCGGAGCGCATCGGGTTGGCGCGCGCGCTCGGTCGCGTGCTCGCAGAAAATGTGTTTGCGGATTCAGACTTGCCGCCGTTTGATCGTGCGCAGATGGACGGCTATGCCGTGCGCGCAGTAGATGTGCGCGGCGCGCCGGTGCGTCTGCGTATTGTCGGCGAGGCGGCGGCGGGTCTTGGTTGGCGAGGCAGCTTAGGAGCGGGCGAGGCCGTGCGCATTATGACGGGCGCGCCTTTGCCTGCGGGCGCTGACAGCGTGCAGCAGGTGGAGCTTGCGCGCGAGCACGAGGACGGCACGGTCGACATCGAACGCGCGAGCGAGACCGGACAGTTCTACGTTCCGCGCGCAAGCGAGATTAGACGCGGCGAAACTGTTTTGCGCGCGGGCGAAGAGATCAATGCGGCGCGCATGGCGGCGCTTGCTTCGTTCGGTTATGCGGAGGTCTCTGTCAGAAAGCGCCCGCGCGTCGCGGTCGTGGCGACGGGATCGGAACTTGTCCGAGTCGATGAGCGGCCCGGCGCTGATCAGATACGCGACTCGAACAGTTATTCGCTTGCGGCCTACGCGGCGCTTGCCGGTGCGGAAGTTCACCCCGCGCCATTTGCGGGCGACGATCTAGAGCTTTTGAAAAAGATGATTACGCAGACAGCCGCAAGCTGTGACATGGTTGTGCTATCGGGCGGCGTGTCGATGGGTCGTTATGATTTTACAAAAGAGGCGATGCGCGCAGCCGGCGCGGAGATTGTTTTTGAGCGCGTCGGGTTGCGGCCCGGTAAGCCGACAGTCTTCGCATGCTTACACGGCGAAAAGCAGACGCTTCTATTTGGTCTGCCCGGCAATCCTGTCTCCGTCTCCGTCACCTTCAATCTGTTTGCGCGCACGGCCCTGCGCGCTATGCAGGGCGACCTTTGTCCCTCGCTCGCGGAAGAGAAAGCGATTCTCGCGCGCGCCGTTAAAGGCACGCCGGAACGCACAAGCTATCTGCCTGCAACGTTCAGCACGGATGAAAACGGTCGTCTCGTTGCAGATCCTTTGAAGTGGGGCGGCTCGTCCGATTTCGTTGCCTTCGCGCGCGCTGAAGGGCTGGTCATTGTGCCGTCGGACGTAAAAGTTTTGGAGGCCGATACTATCGTCGAGACTGTGCGTTTACCGGGTTAAATTCTCTTTGATGTGGGGAGTAAAAATTAGAGGGGTTTGTTTATGAGCAAGCTGTCACACGTTGACGAACAGGGACGCGTAAGGATGGTTGATACGGGCGCTAAATCTACAACCACAAGAAGGGCCGTTGCATCCGCACGCGTTTTGATGTCGCCCGAAACGGTTGAAGCGCTTCGCACGCATCGCACGCCAAAAGGCGACCCCGTTGAGACGGCGCGTATTGCCGGCATCATGGCCGCCAAGCGCACGTCTGATCTCATCCCGCTCTGCCATCCGCTCGCGCTCACACACGCGGACGTGCGCGCAACAATAGAAGATTGGGGCGTTGCCATCGAAACCGAAGCATCGACAAACGCACAGACCGGAGTCGAAATGGAAGCTTTGACGGCGGCTGCCGTCGCCGCGCTCACCATCTACGACATGTGCAAGGCGCTAGACAAAGCAATCGTCATCACAGAACTGCAACTCGAAGAAAAGACCGGCGGCAAGTCCGGCAAGTGGGAAAGGCAAAAGTAAAAGGTAAAAATATTTAGCCAATGCGTGAGAATGAATTAGCCATGCGTTGCAATGTGGTTGGTCGGCTTCCGACTTTTTTTACCGAACGGCTGCCTGTACAATGACGTACACCACAGCGAGTCAGGATAAAAGTTCTTTCGAGCGGAGATTTTCAAAGATGATGAAGTTACAAATCGCGCGCGACGCGCGCCCGCAGGTTAAGACGCTTTTGCTGGCCGCAGCCCTCAGCATCGCGCTCTGGTTTATTCCCTACGCATGGGTTCTCACCTATCCGTTTCAACTCTTCGTCACCTTTATACACGAAGGTGGACACGCGCTTGCAGCCCTGTTGACGGGCAATTCGGTGAGAAGCCTGAGCGTCTCGCTCGATACGAGTGGGTTGACCGAGACATGGATTGCTCAGGGCGGGTTCTTTTCGCGATTCTTTATTTCGAGCGCGGGTTATTTGAGCGCGATGGCCTTTGGCGCGTTTCTGTTGTGGCTTGTGCGCAAGCGCGTCAAATCGAGCGTCGTGCTTTATGGCTCGGCGGCAATCATTCTCGGTCTGACCGCCGTCTTTGGTTTTATCGTTCCGCTTACCAACTTATCTTTCAGCCCGTTTACGATCATTTCCGGCGGATTGATTACAGTCGGACTTGTTGCGGCTGCGCGCTACGCGAGCAAGCCGGCGGCCACATTCCTCGTCAGCTTTCTCGCCGTTCAATGCACACTCAATGCAATCTTTAACTTGCGCGATTTAACAGTGCTCTCGCTCGGCACGGGCGTGCACACCGACGCGGCAAACATGGCGGCGGCGACGGGCGTGCCCGCAATTTTCTGGGCGTTGATGTGGGCCGTCGTCGGCTTCATCATCCTCTCGCTTGCTCTGCGCGCCTATTCGGTTGCGCGCGAGCGCCCGAGCCAGCCTGATCTTCCGTTTGAAGATGCGCCCGTCGTTTAATCTAATCGAGATGGATGCAGAACTTCTTTTGAGGCCGTCAGGCGTTGTCTTAACAGACGAAACGCCCGGCGGCCTCTCCGCTTCTCCGGAAGAATCGGACTCGCTGACGCTCGGCTCGCTTCCCCTCGGCGCGCGTCTTATCTTGCGCTGTCGAAAGGACTGGCGGACAGCCTGCATCTCATCCTTCGAGTTTGAGCTTGAGCGCGTCGTGCTGTCGGTTGCCTCACCTTCCGGTCATACCTATCGCGTTCGTCGTCCCGTCGATTCTGTGCTTACGCTTGAAGGCTCGATTCCCGTCCTCGGCGAGAGAGGCTTCTGGCGCGCCGGTCTGGCGCGTTATGACGTTCGATGGTAGGGGTGAACGCAGCCAAACACAGATTTTCAGCGATTGATCCGCGTTAATTCGTACCAGTTTGTGTTCTCTAAACTCCAATCACCTCCCGCCCGTTTCGCCAACGCCGCCACTTCGGGTTAAAATGCATGTTTCGCTTCGGGGCAGAACTGTTCACTATGCGCCCGCGCGAATTTTTTAATCATGGCGGAAGAAGCAATCGAAGTGCGCGGTGCGCGCGTCAACAATCTCAAAAACGTTTCGTTCTCAATCCCCATCGACAAATTGACGGTCGTCACGGGCGTGTCAGGGTCGGGCAAGTCTTCGCTTGCCTTTGACACCATCTATGCCGAAGGGCAACGCCGCTATGTCGAATCGCTCTCGGCCTACGCACGACAGTTTCTTGAGCGGATGGACAAGCCTGATGTGGACGAGGTGCGCGGCATCCCTCCGGCAATCGCCATCCGCCAAAAAAACTCGACGCGCAACCCGCGCTCGACCGTCGGCACGCAGACGGAAATCTATGATTACCTCCGACTGCTTTACGCGCGCGTCGGCACAACCTTCTGCCGTGTCTGCGGTCGTCCCGTTCGACACGACTCGCCCGAATCGTCCGCCGAAGAGACGCTCGCCGCGCTTGCGGAAGGCACGCGCTTTTATGTTCTCTTCCCTGCCGAAGCAGGGATGCGCGTCGAAGAGAATGGCGACGGTAAGACGAGCGCAGCAAAGAAACGAAAAGTTAAAAAGAGCGCTGACGAGGCGCAGCGCCATGCCGTCGCCGCGCACGTAATGAGCCTGATGCAGCGCGGGTTTACGCGTCTGTTTGCCAACGGAGAATTGATCGAACTGCGCACGCCCGACGATTACACGCGCACGGATTTCGAGGGCGTGTACGCGCTCGTTGACCGACTCGTCGCGCGCGCTGACGTGCGGCAGCGTCTGGTCGATTCGTTTGAGACGACTTTTGTCGAAGGTCACGGCACGGCGGTGATTCAGACAGTTGAAGCCGAGCCACGAACGCTGCGTTTCTCCGAACGCTTCGAGTGCAAGTATGACGGCACAATTTATGCGCAGCCAGAGCCGCGCCTGTTTAGCTTTAACAATCCTTACGGCGCATGCCCGACCTGTCAGGGCTTTGGCAATACCATCGGACTCGATATTGATCTCGTTGTGCCTAACCCTGCGCTCTCTTTGAACGAAGGCGCGATTGAGCCCTGGACGAAACCGCAGTATGAATGGGCGCGCACTGAGCTAAGAAGGTTCTGTCGTCAGGAAGGCATCCCGATGGATGTGCCTTTCGTCGAGTTGTCAAAGCCGCAACAGCGCGCCGTCGTCGAAGGAAAAGGCACGTGGGGCGGAGTGCGCGGTTTTTTTGCGTGGCTTGAGACCAAAAAGTACAAGCTGCACGTCCGCGTCTTTCTCTCAAAATATCGTGGCTATACGCTCTGTCCTGATTGCAACGGCGGACGTTTGCGACAGGAGGCGCGCGACGTAAGAGTCGGCGGGCGCACGCTGCCCGAAGTCTGCTCGCTCTCGGTCAAGGACACCGCGAAATTTTTCGATGAATTGAAGTTGACCGATGAAGAGACGGCTATTGCCGATAAAGTTCTGTTTGAAGTACGCCGCCGTTTGAAATTTCTCGTCGATGTCGGCCTTGATTATTTGACGCTCAATCGGCTTGCTTCGACGCTTTCGGGGGGCGAGGCGCAGCGCATACAGCTTGCGACAAATCTCGGCTCGTCGTTGGTTGGCGCGCTCTATGTTCTTGATGAGCCGTCAATCGGGCTTCATCCGCGCGACAGCGAGCGTCTTATCCGTCTGCTTCACAACTTGCGCGACATCGGCAACACGGTGCTCGTCGTCGAGCACGATGAAGAGATGATGCGAGCCGCCGATCACATCCTCGACATCGGCCCGGCTGCCGGAGAACTCGGCGGCAAGGTCGTCTATGAAGGGGACTTTGCCAATCTCGTCAAAAGCGCGCCGACCTTGACGGGCAAATATCTGCGCGGTGAAACCGAGATTAAAGAACCGAAGCAAAGACGCGCGCGAGGCAAGAAAACTCTGACGGTGCGCGGCGCAAGCGAGCACAATCTTAAGAACATCGACGTAGAGATTCCGCTCGAGATGTTTGTCTGCGTGACGGGCGTTTCCGGCTCAGGCAAATCGACGCTTGTTCACGATGTTGTGTATGCGGGACTCAAAAAGGGGCGCGGCGAATGGCAGGGTCACGTCGGCGCGTTTCGAGAACTCGCGGGCACGCAACACGTCGATGAAGTTATCCTCGTCGACCAGTCGCCAATCGGACGCACGCCGCGCTCGAACCCTGTTACATACATCAAGACCTACGATGCAGTGCGCGAACTTTTCTCGCAGACGCGCGATGCGCAGAGCAAAGGGTTTGACCCTTCGCACTTCTCTTTCAACGTGCCGGGCGGGCGCTGCGACGTGTGCGAAGGCGATGGGACGGTGACGGTCGAGATGCAGTTTCTCGCCGACGTAGAACTCGTCTGCGAAGAATGCAAGGGGACGCGTTTCAAACAGCAGATTCTCGACGTGCGTTATCGAGGCAAAAACGTCAACGACGTGCTCAACATGACCGTGCGCGAGGCAATGACCTTTTTCCGTGACGTCAACAAGATTCACAATCGCTTAAGAGTTCTTGACGACGTAGGACTCGGCTATCTACGTCTCGGGCAATCTGCCACGACGCTTTCAGGCGGCGAAGCACAGCGCGTCAAACTCGCCGCGCATCTCGCCAAAAAGACGGGCACGCGCACGCTCTACATCTTCGATGAGCCGACGACTGGCCTCCACTTTGACGACATCAACAAACTGCTCGCCGCCTTTCGCACGCTCGTCGAAGCGGGCGGTTCGCTCCTCGTCATCGAACACAATTTGGATGTTATCAAGACGGCGGATTATTGCATCGACCTCGGCCCCGAAGGCGGCGAGTTCGGCGGCGCGGTCGTTGTCACAGGCACGCCCGAACAGATTATGAACGCGCCCGTCTCGCACACGGGGCGTTTTCTCAAAGAGCACCTTGCACGCATGAATGGAAAGGGCGATCAGCATTCAGCCGTCAGCAATTAGCCTTAGCGTTGATTTCCAGATGGACGACGAGCGCGTTTAGGAGGTGCCGTTTGCGCCGCTCGCACGGCTGCGAATATTTTCCTAACACGCTCAATTAATTGAGGAGAGGAGAAAGCACTAAGCGGGCGGCAAGAAGCTAAAAGCTAACCGCTAATTGCTAAAAGCTAAAAGATGAGTCTCAAAGAACGCATCATCAAAGACATGACTTCGGCGATGAAAGAGCGTGATGCGGCGCGCACATCGACTTTGCGCATGGTCAAAGCCGCGCTGCAAAACCGCGAGATTGAAAAGGGCGGCGCGCTCACGGACGAAGAGTTGACGAAGGCTTTGCAATCGCTCGTCAAACAGAGACGCGATTCGGTCGAACAGTATGAGAAGGCCGGACGCGCGGAACTGGCTGACAAAGAGCGCGCCGAGATTGCGGTCATCGAAGAGTATCTGCCGCAGGCCGCCTCGCGCGAAGAGATTGAGCAGGCCGTGATCGAAGCAATCAGAGAGCTCGGAGCCGCATCGATGAAGGAGATGGGCGCGGTGATGAAGGCCGCGCAGGCGCGCCTTGCCGGGCGCAATGCCGACGGGCGCACCGTGAGCGAGATTGTTAAGGCCCGTTTGCAGTAAAGACGAGGCAGAAATATCGGTAAAAGCCGTTTGCGGGTCACGACTTGAGTGCTCGTGAGTTGCTCGTTACGCGGCCATCCCGTATAATCCGCCTCTTGCTCGGAGCGCTGTGGCGTTGTCCTAGTGGGTTTTTGGCCCACTTTTTATTTTGGGCGAAAGGGCAATTTTCGGAGGTCGGACGGTTGACGGAAGAAGGGGTTTCGGTTGAAGAGAGAGTGAGAGAAATCGCCGAGCGCGTAGCGGTTGAGCGCGGTCTCGAACTCGTTCACGTCGAGATGGCAGGCGCGGGCCGCTCGCGCGCACTGCGCGTTTTTATCGACAAACCCGAAGGCGTGACTCACGAAGACTGTTCTGAGGTCAGTCTACATCTCGGCACGATTCTCGACGTGGAGGATTTTATCCACGAGCCTTACACGCTCGAAGTCTCTTCGCCGGGTCTGGAGCGCGGTCTTTACCGGCGCGAGGATTACGAGCGATTTGCCGGAAAACTTGCGAAGATAAAGACGCGCGACGCGATCAACGGCCAGCGCAACTTTCGCGGTCGTATCGAGACGCTTGACGGCGACGAAGTAGAGTTTGAAGACAAAACTTCAGGGCGCGTTCGCATTCCCTTCCCCTCGATTGTCAAAGCAAATCTTGAGATCGACGTTGAAGAAGAATTTCGCCGCGCCGAGCAGCGCGAAAAAGAGTTGAAAAGGGCCGCACGAGCGGACAAGTTGGCAAAAAATTGAAAAGGCTGTTCGTTGTCCGTAGTCAATCGTCCGTTGTTCGCTTCGGATGATTTGTTACTGATGACGAATGTTCGTGCAGGGCGGCGAAAACAACTGACAACGGATCACTGATCATTATGAGTGCATCGATTCCGCAAAGCATAGACGCTCTTTGTAAAGAGCACGGCATCGACCGCGATATCGTCATCGAGGCGATGAAAGAGGCGGTCAAGGCCGCCGCGCGCAAACAGTTTAAGGAAGAGATTCAGGTCGAATGGTCAAACGACGGCGGCCTTGAAATCTTTGCCGCCAAAGTTGTCGTCGAAGAGGTCGAGAACCCTGCGCGCGAGCTTTCGCTTGACGAGGCGAAGGAGATGGCGGGCGACGAGGTCGAAGTCGGCGACGAACTACAGCTTCCGATGCCAATGGAAGAGATGGGGCGCATCGCCGCGCAGACCGCCAAACAGATTCTCTTTCAAAAGGTCAGAGATGCCGTCCGCGCGCAAATCTACGAGCAGTATGTTGACAAGGTCGGCGATTTGGTCAACGGCTACGTCAAGCGCTTCGAGCGCGGCGACATCATCGTCGATCTCGGCACGGTCGAATCCATCTTGCCGCGCAACCAGCAGTCGCGCGGCGAGCAGTGGAATCAGGGCGAGCGCATCCGCGTCGTCATCGACGATGTGTCGAAAGAGACTAAGGGGCCGCAGGTCATCACGTCGCGCACGAGCCCTGAGCTTTTGAAGCGTCTGTTTGAGATGGAAGTGCCGGAGATTTACGACGGTACGGTCGTTATCAAATCAGCCGTCCGCGAGCCGGGCGAGCGCGCAAAGATTGCCGTCGCTTCGACCGAAAGAGACGTTGATCCGGTCGGCGCGTGCGTCGGCATGAAAGGCTCGCGCGTACAGGCTATTATCCGTGAGCTGCGCGGCGAGAAGATAGACATCATCGAGTGGTCAGACGAGCCTTCGGTCTTTGCTGCCAATGCTCTTTCGCCTGCAAAGGTCAATCAGGTTCGCATTACAGACATCGAGCGCCGTCAGATGGAAGTAATCGTCAACGAAGACCAGTTGAGTCTCGCCATCGGCAAACGCGGACAGAACGTCCGTCTGGCGACGAAACTTGTCGGCTGGAACATCGACATCCGCAGCGAGGAAGAGATTAAGCGCGAGGTGGCCGCGCAGATGGGCGCGATGATCGCCTCGGGCGAGGCCGTCCCGCTCGAACGTCTTGAAGGGTTGAATCCCGCGATGATCGACGCGCTTGCCGCGCGTAACATCACCGACATTGAAACGCTTGCTTCCACTTCGGTTGACGACCTGACCGAATATCTCGATCTCAGTCTCGATGCCGCCGAAAGAATCATCGCTTCGGCACAGGCCGTCGTTGCAGCCGCACGCGATGCGGGCCAGCAGGCCGGCGGCGCGGAAGACGAAGCAGTTGAAGCGACCGGCGAGGGTGCGGAACAGATGCAGCCCGCGTCGGATGAAAACAGAGGCGACGTGGAAGACGACGGCGAAGTTGCTACGGACGCGCCCTCTGCAACTACGGATGAGGGGGATGCCGGCATAGATAAGCAAGCCACGAGCGGCGAAGAAGCGCGGCACGTCGAACAACATGCCGCGTCTGTTGAATTCGACCCTGAAGCTCCAGCGCGTGAAGTCGAACCCTCGGAAGCGATGATTGCCGAAGGTTACGACGAAGCGGTCAGGCAGGGTGCGCCTTATCACGCCGAGCCAATGATCCTTGCGGGAGAATCGGCAGATCCGGTGGCAGTCACGGAGTCCGAGCCTATGTCGGCAGATGCGCTTTTGTTGCAGGGCGCGGGGCGCGATTTGCGCGCCGATACGATCACGCCGTCTCCCGACCTGACATCTTCCGAAGCCGCAGTAATTGAGACGACCGGCGCTACCTTTGTCGCCGATGAAGAGACGGAAGAGGAGGACGATTCTCCTCTATCGCCCGTCGCCGATCTGGGCGGAGAAGCCTCCGCCCCCGAAGTCGCACAATCCGAGTCTGCGTCTCTCTCAGAGAACGTAGAAAGCTCGGAGTTGAGCGAAGGGGCTGCCGCCATGAGTGAGAAGCCTGAAAATGCTTCCGGCAGCTAACAATAACCGTCGCGCCGCGCGTCCTCTCAAAGGGTGCGTGCGCGCCGCTTGCCCGCCGCCCTGAGCGGTCTGCACGGCCACGTCTGCACGCTTTTCAACAAATTGCGTCGCGCGCCGTTCGGATGGTTCAAGGCGAAGTTTGAAAGCGCCTTAAACCCTTAAAGCGTGCGACGCCGTTTTTGCGTTAAGCGTCGAAGAAGGAGTGCATGACCGTCACGTCCAAGGTTCGCATTTACGATCTGGCTAAAGAGTTGAAGATGGAGTCGAAGCGTCTCATCGAAGAGGTGCGGCGCGAAGGGATAGATGTGTCTGTTCCTTCAAATACGATCTCCAAAGAGTTGGCCGAGAAGATACGCAACAAATACTTCCCGAAAAAAGAGCCGACCGTCCAACGCGCGATTCGCGTCGTCAAGAAGGCAGCACGACCCGCCGAGCACGAAGAACACGCGCCCGCAAGCGAGCCCGTTCTGCCTGAGACTCCGCCTGAGGAGGCTGCGCCCGCGCCCATCGAAGCCGCGCCTCCGGTCGAGCACACGGTCGTCAACGAAGCCGCTCCCGAACCTTCTCGCCCTGCGCCGCGACTTATCAAGAAGCTTGCGCCCGCGCAACGTGCAGAACGTCCTGAAGCGCCGACTGAAGCAGCGCCTCCTCCTCAAATTGTTGAAGAGCCGACGGTAGAGACAGCACAAGCAGATGCCCCGTCGCTCGAACCCTATATCGAAGAGATAGAGATACCCGCGCAACAGGACGCGCAAATCCCGGAGACCGATACGACTTCTATGCCCATAGGCTCATCGCCAACTGCTGCCGCGCCCGCGCGTCAGATCAAAATTCTTCGCCCGACGACAGCCGCGCTCAACGCCGGTATCAGACATGGCGACCGCGCTCCGGCCGTTCCCCCGCCGCCGCCCACGCCACCGCGCGAACGTGGCGGCGCGGGCGGCGCTCGTGCCGGTCGTGGTGGCAGTGGTGGAGGCGGCGGGCGCGAAGAACGCCCGCGCAACGGACGTAGCAGCAGCCCTGAAGAAGTCTTGCGCGGCACGCCCGGCGAAA
>CBDUCU010000074.1:0-11746 GCA_965365725.1 uncultured bacterium
ATGTCGCGGAGCGTCCATTCGCCCCCCATCCAGAAATCCGGGTATTCGGGCGATGTCGTTCTCGGGTCATATCCTTCGCCGGCCCGGAGCTCCTCGGAGCGGACGACAAGAGGCGACGCGAGCCGCGCCGAGGCCGTCTCGGAGAGAATGCGCACGCCGCCGTGGTAGTGAGAATAGGCGCGAGCCGGCGTCCACGCATCATAAGAAGAGTTGGTCGTAATGCCCTTAAGGCCCGCCGCCCGCAACTCGCGGGCGACAGTGTTGCCGAGTTCCGTATAGCCGGCGACGATCTGCGGCGGGACGTTCGGCTCGACCGGCTTCATATAAGGAGGCAGGAAGAGACGCGCGCCGTATGGGCCCTGCTGATGTATGTCGTGGACGATCTGCGGATGCCAGACGTTGTGAATTTTATCGACGGTTAGTTGTGTTTCGATTTGCGTGAAGGCGTACCAGTCGCGGTTGTTATCATGGCCGACGTATTTGTGATAAAGCTCGGGCGGCGTAGTTCCTTCGTAGGGCGTGCCCAACGTGCGGTCGTACCAGTTCTTCACGATGTCAACGCCGTCGGGGTTGAGCGAAGGGACAAGCAGCACGATTGTCTCGCGCAGGATTTTTTGAATCTCCGGCTCGTCAGACGTTGCGAGCCGGTGCGCGATAAGCATTGAAGAAAGATAAGAGCCGACTTCCGTCGAGTGAATCGCGCAGGTAATGAGGACAATCGTTTTGCCGCGTGCGATCAGGCGCTCGGCGCGCCGGTCGGCGTTTCTTCCAAGCAAGCGCGGGTCGGCGAGTTGTCGCTGAATATCTTTATACTCATTTAAGCGTGCGAGATTTTCGGGCGCGCTGATGGTTGCCAGAACAAAGGGCGCGCCCATCGTCGTCTTACCCAACTCTTCAAACTTTAGGCGCGGGCTTGCAGCGTCGAGTTTGCGGAAGTATTCGACGACTTGCGACCAGCTTGCAAGCTTTCGGTCGTCGCCGGGTTTGAATCCAAGCGTCTCTTCGGGCGCAGGCGTGGCATGTTTTGCCCGCCCTGTTGTGATGCGCTTTTGTTGGGAGTGAGTCGCCGAGAAGGGAACGAGCAGTTGAAGAAGAAGCAGCGCGATGGTGGCGGGGAAAAGTTTGTGCCTGCGCATTTTTGAAAATCTCCCGGAAGCGAACCGTCTAAAGTTCAGCGCTTGCGCCGTGCGAGCGCGTGCGACGCTCGTTTATGAAAAGCATGCTATGGCTAACAATTTTGACGCGCAGTTTATCACAAAGCGCGAGGCGTTCGTTGAATGTCGCTTGAATTCCATAGCAAGGCGCGTGTAGAGTAGCGCCAGTTTTTCCCCATAACAGCTCTTCCCTGAAGACAAAAACAGACTTTCGCCGGAGGTGGTTTTCAGATGTCAACTGACACTGTCAAGGATGAGCGCGCCGCCGTTGCTCAAGAGTTTCCGGATCGCGTCGGGTTCGCGCCCGAGCACGCCGGAAGCAGCAATCCCTTTCTCGCCGTCTTTCGACCATACATTCCCGCACACGTCCGCATACGCGAGCTAACGCCTCTGCCGCTCATCATGGGCACGCTGCTCGGCATCGTCTTCGGCGCGTCGTCGCTCTATCTCGTCTTGAAAGTCGGTCTGACGGTCAGCGCGTCTATCCCTGTCGCGGTCATCTCGATCACGCTTTTTCGCCTGCTCTCAAAAGTGGGCTTGCGCGACGCGACCATTCTTGAGAACAACGTCGTGCAGACGGCAGGCTCGGCGGGCGAATCAATCGCGTTCGGTCTGGGCGTGACGATGCCGGCCATCATGATCTTGGGATTCGATCTTGAGATTACGCGCGTCATGCTTGTCGCCGTGTTGGGCGGGCTCTTGGGAATTCTGATGATGATTCCTTTGCGTCGCGCACTCATCGTGCAGCAGCACGGCTATCTCAAATACCCGGAAGGGACGGCTTGTGCGGAAGTCTTAAAAGCGGGCGCGTCGGCTGAATCACGCGCGGCGCACGCCGAAGCGCACGGCGACGCGGCTGCTGCGGCACAGGCGCGAGCCGCAACGAGCGACGAGGCAAGCACCGGCGGCAAGCTCATCTTCGGCGGCTTTGGCATCGGCTTTCTTTATTACGGTTTGCAGCGCGTCTTCAAATTATGGAACGAGGAGCCGACGAAAGAATTCAAAGAGCCGTTTCACAACGGCTCGGTTGCTTTGGAGAATAATCCGGCGCTCCTCGGCGTGGGCTACATTATCGGGCCGCGCATCGCTTCGATTATGTTTGCGGGCGGCGTGCTCTCGTATCTCGTTCTGATTCCGATGATCTCATATTTCGGAGCGGGGCTTGCCGCTCCGCTCGCGCCTGAGACGGCTAAGCTCATCGGCGCGATGGGCGTGTCCGACATACAGAAAGCTTACGTGCTCTACATCGGTGCGGGCGCGGTTGCGGCGGGCGGCATCATCAGTCTTCTGCGGTCGCTTCCGATCATCTGGCATGGTTTGAAGGGCGGCATTGCAGATTTGCGCGGCGCGCGCGATGCGGGCGAGGGCGGAGCACCGCGCACAGATCAGGATTTGTCGATGAAGTTTGTCGTCGGCGGAATCATTCTGTTGATTCTGACGATTCTTATATTCCGCACGCTCAACATGAACATCTTCGGCGCGATTCTTATCGTCGCGTTTGGATTTTTGTTCGTCACCGTCTCATCGCGTCTGACGGGCGAGGTCGGCTCGTCGTCAAACCCGATTTCGGGAATGACTGTGGCGACGCTGCTTTTGACCTGTCTCGCCTTTCTGATTCTCGGATGGACTACGCCGCCGTATTTCGTCACGGCGCTTTCGGTCGGGGCAATCGTCTGCATCGCTTCGTCAAACGGCGGCACAACGTCGCAGGATTTGAAGACGGGATTTCTCGTCGGCGCAACGCCGAAGTATCAGCAGATTGCAATTCTCGTCGGCGCGCTTGCTTCGGCGCTTTTGCTTGGGCCGATGCTTCTGCAACTCAATCAAGGCTCAACCGTCTATATGCCGGTTGCAAATCACGCAGACTTTCGTTTTGCGGCAGACTTCCGCGCGCAACCCAACGAGTTTGAGCAATCAGGCGGACAGCCCAAACGCGAGCGCGCGCGTTTTCCCGGTGACGACAAAGAGTATATGGTCTGGCACAAGACCAGCACTGAGAACGGGCCTGCCGGACGCTATCTGGTCAACGAACAGGGCCAGCCCGTCTACTTGGTTGATCCCGGCATTAACGGCATCTACAAAAAAACTGCTGACGGCACGTCCGTCGATAAGTTCAACGCGCCTAAGGCGACCTTGATGTCATACATCATCAAGGGCATTCTCAGCCGCGAGCTTCCATGGGGTTTAGTACTGCTCGGCGTGTTTATCGCCATCGTTCTGGAGCTGGCCGGAATACCTTCGCTCGCCTTTGCGGTCGGAGTTTATCTGCCGATCTCCGCTTCCGCGCCGATCTTTGTCGGCGGCGCGGTGCGTTGGCTGGTTGACCAATACACGCGACGCAAGTTTGCCGGCAAGAACCTGACCGAAGAACAGCTTGTCGCCGAAGGCGATAAGAGTCCGGGCGTGCTTCTGGCTTCTGGCTATATTGCGGGCGCAGCACTTGCGGGCGTGCTCTACGCATTTCTCAACGTCAGCGAAGATATACGAAACTGGCTGGGCGACCGTGAAAAATGGGCGACGGAAAACAACCCGCTCTTTGTCGGCGACTATGCGAGTTTGTGGGCGATGATTCCGTTTCTTGCGCTGGCCGTGATGCTTTATTTGGTCGGGCGCGAAATGCTCATGACGGGTCGTCG
This sequence comes from uncultured bacterium, assembly GCA_965365725.1. Taxonomy (GTDB): domain Bacteria; phylum Acidobacteriota; class Blastocatellia; order Pyrinomonadales; family Pyrinomonadaceae; genus DASQDT01. Next base: position 3,791 of record CBDUCU010000074.1, read on the forward strand.
CAATACACAGGCACGCGGCCCTGAATGACGGCTTGACGGCCTCAATCGTCGGCTGAAAGAATGGTTAACCGCGAGCCGTTGCAGTTTTGGCTCGCGGTTAACCATTTTGCTTGATGCAAACGTCTCGATCTCCCTCATCAAAATTTAGGAAAAGATAATTAACCGCAAAGACACGACAGACGCAGTTTTCTTCATCAACCAAAAACTGTGGCTAATCGTTTCCGCGCTCTAACACAGAGAAATGAAACAAAAAAGCACTTACCCGCTCAACTTTCTTCTCACACTGCTCCTATCTGCTGCTCTCTGCGTACTACTTGTTGTTTGCGGCATCGACTCGGCCAGCGCACAGCAAGAGCAGAATCAGAAACCCGAGTCCACCGTCAGGGGGCGCGTCGTTTATGAAGGGACGAGTCGCCCCGTGCGGCGCGCACGCGTGATGCTCGTCAATCTTGAAGCGCGCGGGCCGGAGCGCGGCGGACTGACAAACTCAAACGGCGAGTTTCGCATCGGCGAAGTGCCTGCTGGCCGCTACTTCGCCTTTGTCGATGCTCCCGGTCTTGTTTCACCCGTTAGCTACGTCGCAGTCGAAGAGTTGCGCTCAGACACTCTGGGCGCTTCTGAAATACGAAAACATTTTGAGGAGTTCATCATCGACGGCAAGGGCGACAAAGAGATTACTGTGACGGCGCGGCGAGGCGCAGCGCTCTCCGGCAAGGTGACATACTCAGACGGCGAACCGGCGATTGGTATAATCGTCCACATCTTGCGTCGCCATGAGGGGCGGCTCTCCAAAATCCTCGTCGGATTTAATCGTTCCTCGCTTTCAGCATTGCGAACGGACGACCGGGGCTTCTATCGAATTTCGGGGCTGCCCGCCGGAGAATATGTGGTCGGCGTATCGGAGAGAACAGATCATGGAAGCGGAACGAAATCGGATTCCGATGAATATATGGTCGAATCCTACTTCGAAAACTTCTCCAACCAGCAGCTTTTGATGAGCTTTCACCCGTCTGCAACAAGCGCCAAAGAGGCGACGGCCGTCACGGTTGACGCGGGTGACGAACGCGAGGGTGTGGACATTACAATCGCCGACCGTGCGCTGCGAACCATTGAAGGCGTTGTGCGTGGTGCGCGCGACAAGAAATTGGTGGCGCGCGCCAAAATCAACATCGTGCGCCGCAGCGACGACATGATTTCAAACACCGTCCTACCTTATTCCGAGTCGATGAACCTGACGCAGACGGATGAGGAAGGGCGTTGGATGCTCAAAGAGATTCCCGACGGCGACTACACAATCTCTGTCGTTCCACCTGAAGAATATGAAACGAGAGCAGAGACGAGCATGAGCGGCGCTACGACAACAACCGTGACGACAAATTCAAATAGAGACGTGGCCGAAATAGTTTCTCGTGACAGATACGCTCCGCCAAAACGCGTCAAAAGATACGCGCCGGCGCGTAAGGATGTGCATGTATCGGGAGACATCTCCGAGCTTGCGGTCGAGCTTGGCGAGGGCGGGCGCGTCTCTGGAACAATCGTCGCCGAGGGCGGCAAAAAGTTCCCAGATTACAGCCAGATTTACGCGACCCCACTTGGGCAAAAACCAGAGAGCGTGATGGGCGAAATGCAGCCAAGCGCGCAGGTTTATAACGGCGAGTTTATGATTGAAGGCATGTCGCCCGGCAAATACTTTTTGAATCCGAGCACTTATGATGGCGATGGTGGCAACTTATACGTCAAATCAATCACGTGGAACGGCAAAGACCTTTTGCGCGAGCCGTTAGAGATTGCCGACGGCTCGCATATTCAGGGCGTGCGAATCATTCTCTCGTCCGGACGTGCGACGCTTGAAGTAAGCCTTAAGCCGCGCGAAGATGAAGCCTTCCCACCTGCCATATTGGTTCTGCTCGTACCCGCAGATTTATCCGGCTGGTCTCCCTTTAGCACACAACAATTTAGCTGCTCTACAAACAGCAACGGCGCATGCAAAATTATGGCTGCGCCGGGCGATTACAGCGTCGTCGCTTTGCCGCGCGAACGCTTGAATCGTTCGATTGAAGAGGAGATAAGAATACGCGCCGCGTCTGCGCCTCGCGTCACGTTGCGGGCGAATGAAAAAAAGAGCCTCTCGATAGCTGCGCCCGCGCGATAAATATTTGTGTCAAACTGCGGCGCTGTTATGCGCATCTATAAATTTTGCGTCTCGGCTTTTGGCAAGGCCAAAGACGCGACAAAACGCTCAAGTCTTTCGGCATCATTAAAGGAATGATTTTCACAATGAAGAAACGGATGTTTCAATCTTTGCGGTCAAACTCTGTGCTTGCGCTTTTGCTGGCCCTCTCAATTATGGCGACCCTTGCGCCGTCCTACATTAGGGTCGCGCAGGCGACGAGGGCCGCGACTCAAACGGCATTGAGTCCTTCGGATACGGTACGCGAGTTTTACCGCTTGATGCGCGAGCGGAAATTTCGAGAGGCATTTATGCTTTCGATCTACGCGCCCGCCGTTTCGGGTCTAAGCGCGCAGGAGTATGAAGACTTGCGCCCTGATTTTGAGCAGCGAGCGGTTGAGGCTCCCGAACGTGTTGAGCTGACGGGCGAGCAGTTGAGCGGCGACGACGCGACCGTCTTTATGAAGCTCGGCAGCGAGGCCGAGCGCGACGTGAAAGTGATTCCCATCTTTCTCATCCGCGAGCGGGGCGGCGCGTGGCTTATAGGCGACCGCGAAGATCAAAAGATCGTCAAGAAGCAGGGCAAAAAATTCTTTTTTGAGGCGCGCATCCTTGCGCATCACGACGTGGTCGAAGATATGCTCAAGCGCATCTCGACGGCTCAGCTCCTCTATAGCACACAGAACAACGGAGCGTTCGGTGATTTACAGGCGCTGGCGCGCGCAGGTCTCATCCCGCAGGATATTCTTTCGACCGAATCCACAGGCTATCGTTTTCGCGTCACCCCTGCGGGCAAGAGTTGGATTGCGACGGCAGAGCCTGCGCGCTACGGCCACACGGGCCGTCTCTCCTTCTTTATCGACAATGCCGGCGCGCTCAAAAAAGAGGACAAGGGCGGCAAACCCCTCAAAGGCTCTGAGTAGCGTTTAAGCATCGGGTTGAGTTGTGGTTGTTGCGGTGCGGCCCGACGGGCGGTTAAAATGAATTCGGCTCGTCGGCTAAAGTTTGCAGATGATGCTTTAGCAACGCGCGCAAAACGTATCTATTCTCCCACTAAGATTTAATTTACACGCCGCCTCCGAGCGTGCTTCTAATCCAGTTCGAGCACTTCAACCCCAAACGCTCTTGCTCCCGACGACGCGCCCGTAATTGGAACACGCGTCACGTAAGGCAGATTGGGTCATGCCTGAACGCCTGCGCACAATCGTCAATGGACTTCGCCGCTTTGTCGGCGAGCGTCGTCGTGCGCTGCGCCATCAGGTGCGCTTGCGTGCGAGCGTCTCTTTGGCCGAACATTCCGCCCAAAAACTCTCCGGCCACACGCGCGACCTGAGCGCGACGGGGCTCGCACTCATTCTTCCGGCCATACGCATCGGCGAACGTTATCTGATGGGCGAAGGCAAACAGATTGTCGTCGCGCTTGAGCTGCCCTCAAATTCAGTTGTGATAAGAGCTATGCCCGTGCGCTACGAGCGTCTTGAGGAAGAGGCGGGCGAGGCCGGCTATCTCGTCGGCGCACACATCAATGAGATGAGCGAAACGGATCGCTCGCTATTTGTCGAATATCTGCGTGGGTTGAAGTGAAGTCAGTCGGGCATGGACTGATCAAAGGTTGGTTTCCTTGCGCTCACGCGTCTGTATACGCCTTCAGCTGTGACGTTGAGACCAAAATCGCATAAACCTTCCTGCCGAACAAATAATCTGTTGCGTGCAAACCTCATCGTGATGACGCAATCACGAACGCCTTCCGGTCTGAAGTTGACCGTGTCGCCTTCAATGTCCGCCGTGCCTTCGGCAGTTCCGACGTGCGCCACTGCTGTCCCGTCAAACGTGCGAAACTTATAAAGCCCTTCAAAAGCAATCCTGAGCCTCTTCTTTCCAAGCGCGAGGATGCGGAATTCGTTGTCCTGCGTCCTGTTTTTGACGCGCCAGGTGCCGTTGACCTGTGCAGCCGTGACGATTTTTTGCGCCGGAGGCGGCTGAGGAGACGAGACGCTCATCGACACCGAGAGTGCAAGAGCGTTGAGCAGATGGCCGAGCAGCATCGGTTTATTTTCGTTCTCAACAATCTCAGTTGACGAAGCGGCGAAGGCGGATGCTGATGGCGAAGCCGATGGCGATTGACGTGGCGAGAATCGCCGACAGCCCCGCGCTCATCAAAGGCAAAGGCACGCCGATGACAGGCAGAAGCCCTAAGGCCATGCCGACGTTGATAAAGATTTGGAAGGCAAGGCCGCCGACAATCGCCATGATGACGAGCATGCCCGAGCGGTCGGGCGCGCGTCGTGCTCCCGACATCAGTTTTGAGAGCAGCACTATGTAGGCCACAAGCAAAAGCACCGAGCCGAGAAAGCCCGTGTTCTCGGCCGTCACGGCATAGATAAAATCCGTATGCGGCTCAGGCAAATATTTGAGACGACTTTGCGAGGCTTCGCCCGCCGCGTCAGACCCTGTGATGCCGCCCTTGCCGACGGTGAGGATTGATTGCCATGTGTGATAACCGTAGCCGCGTCGGTCTGCATTCTCAGGGTCGAGGATGACGTTGATACGCTGTTGCTGGTAATCCTTGATCCAGCCCTTCTGCACGCCGAGGATGTATGCGCCGGGAATCGCCAGCGTGCTGAGGACGAGCGCCGTAATCACGATCCACATTCTCACCGAAGAGAGAAAGAGAACGACGGCGAGCAGAGGCATGTAGGTGATGGCCTGGCCAGCGTCAGGCTCGAGCATGATGAGACCGACGGGCAGAGCGAGAATCATCCCGCCGATAAACATCTCACGAATGGTTAAAGGGCCGCCGCGATGCTTGCCAAAATAGCGCGCAAGCATCAGCACGGTCGGGACTTTGACAAACTCCGAAGGCTGAAACGTGCCGAGACCCGGTATCAAGATCCAGGCTTGCTGGCCGTTGACTTTGTGTCCGATGCCGGGCACAAGAACAAGCGCAAGCAGGACGAGTCCGAGCGCGTAGAAGATGGGCGCGATGTTGACGAGCTTGCGGTAATCGGTGAAGGCGACGGCGAACATGACGGCTGTCGAAACGGCGAGCCCGATGAGCTGTTTTTTCCAATACCCGAGTTCAGGCTGCGCGTTATAAATCTGCCACGTGCCAAAGAGCGCGATGGCAAGTGCGATTAAGACCATAAACCAGTCGAAATCGCGGAACCGTCTGTTTTCGAGAATGGCGACCATTGAAAGCCGTGAATCCTCAATCGTGAATCGTCAATCTTGGACGAATTTCTTCCTCGTCCGGTTGCGTCCTCAATTAGTGTGCAGGGTGGCCGGTGCGGTTGCCCTTCGAGTCGCGGGAACGCGCGGCGTTGTTGCGTTTGTCTGCGTAGCTGATTGGTCTTGCGCCGGGACTTGGCTGCCGAGCTTGGCGCGTAACTGCGCGGCGAGCGGAGTATCGGGATGGTTCTTGAGGTAATTGCCGACCTCTGCCATGACGGGTGAAAGGTCGTCGCGCGTCTTCATGTAGTAAGTGTTGTAGAGCGCGCGCGAGGCAGGAGCGGCGTGCGTGCCGCCAAAGCCGACGTTTTCAATCAGCGCAATCACGGAAATCTCAGGCTTGTAGGCCGGAGCAAAAGAGACGAACCACGCGTGGTCTTTGTTCTGACCAACGTCTTTGCCGAGGCTAACCACCTGTGCCGTGCCTGTCTTGCCGGCGATGTCGAAACCTTCCATGTTGATAGAGCGGGCCGTGCCGGCTTTGACCACATCGAACATGCCGTCAACAACTATCTTGTGATGCTCGGGCGCGATGTGAACGTTCTTTGGTTCGGGCCGGTCGAAAGGGCGGCTCGGGCGCTCGGGGAACGGGCCGACGGAGCTTACGGCGCGCGCCTCTTTGAGCAGGTGCGGCACATAAAGGTTTCCGCCCACAGAAATGGCTGCGATGCTGCGCAGCATGGCAAGCGGCGTGACAAAATCGTAAACCTGCCCGAACGAAGCATAGACGGTGTCGATGTCGCGCCATTCCGGGTCGCGCGGGTTAAAGCGCGCTTTGAACTCGCGCGACGGAGTCCAGCTCTTTAATTCGCGCGGCAGATCGACTCCGGTCTTTTTATCGAGCTCAAAATCCGAGACCATCTTCATAATGCCTTCAAGCTTCATCTTGAGGCCGAGACGATAGAAGTATCCGTCGCACGAAACCTGTATGGCGTAGCGGACGGGCGGCGTGCCGTGACTGCCCATGCAACGCGTGAATTTGTTTCCGATGGTGATGCCGCCGCCGCAGACGAGGTTGGAGTTCTTGAGTGTGATTGCTTGCTGTTCCAACCCGGCGACAGCCATCGGAATCTTCCACGTCGAGCCGGGCGGATAGCGTCCCTTGATGGCGCGGTTGTAGAGCGGCGTTTTGGGGTCGCGCAAAAGCGCGCTGGCCTCGCGTCGTCCCTCGGGCGTGGTAATACGCTGCGAGAAAAGGTTCGGGTCATAGGTCGGGGCCGAGGCGAGCGCGAATATCTCTCCGTTGTTGGGGTTCATCGCGACGATCACGCCGCGCTTCGACGCAGAGTTGCGGAGCTGTTCTTCGGCAGCCGTTTGAATGTCGAGGTCGATGGTCGTCACCAAATCCTGACCGGGTTGCGGCGACACACGGTCGAGCGTGCGCTGGATGCGTCCGCGACTGTCAACTTCGACTTCGATGTAGCCGTCTCGCCCGCGCAATAATTCGTCGTAGGTCGATTCAAGTCCGTCCTGACCGATGATGTCGCCGGGCCGATAAGGATTCTCTTTATTGTCTTTATAACGCGACTGTTTCAACTGTTCGGGGCTGATCTCGCCGACGTAGCCGAGCACGTGCGCAAGCGACCCGTTATCGGGGTAGCGTCGTTGCGGCTGTTCGCGGATCGAGAGTTCGGGATAGTCGAGTATATGTGACTCGACCCACGCGATGTCGGCGTGAGCGGCGTTCTCCTTGACGGTGATAAACTCGAAGGCAGGCTGTTTGGCAACTTCTTCGAAACGCTCGCGGAGCATCTCCCTGGTGACGCCAAGACCGGCTGAGAGCGGCTCAATCAATTCGAAGGGGTCGCGCCCGTGCATGTCTTCGCGCGAAAGCACGACGTTGTAGATCGAGCGCGAATCAACAAGCAGGCGACCATTGCGGTCAAAGATTGCGCCGCGCGGTGCAGGGATGGGAAGCCGCCTGAGACGCTGATTCTCCGCGCGCTCTGCATAATATTCGCCGCGTACCACCTGCAAATAGTAAAGACGCGCGCCCAACACAACCAGAAGCGCAATCACAAGCCCGTGAATGATGTGGATGCGCAGGCGAAGATTTTGCGAGTCGTCTTCAAATTTCATAATAAAGCTCTTAGCTTTTAGCCTTTAGCTTTTAGCTCTCCCGGCAACTCTGATGTTCCGATTTTCTTTTATCATTCAGCCGTCGAAGTTGAAATGTCTAATGACTGAAAGCTAAAAGCTAATTGCTAAAAGCTAATTGCTCCTCAATATCTTTTCCGTCCAAGCCCGCGCCGCGCGATGCGTCGGCGAAAGGCGAACTGGCGACGCTGGCGCGCCGTGTCGCTAAAGAAGGTGTCGAGAAAGTATGCGATGAACGTTCCGGCTACGGTCGTTCCGATAATCTTAAACGAGACGGTCTCGGCAAATGAAGCCGGCAAAGACTGTCCGAGCAGACGATGAAGCGCCACAAAAAGAGTCGCCTCAAATGCCGCCGCTCCTGCTAAGACGGGAATGCGCATCAACGGGTTGTCAATTCTGATGCGCGTCACCATAAACGCGATCAGATAAGCCGTCAGCGTCTTTGAAAAACCGCCCGCGCC
>CBDUCU010000075.1:0-11735 GCA_965365725.1 uncultured bacterium
CGCTCGAAGGCGTATTGCTCCCCTGATTTACGCCTTCGAGTCGAGGCTCAGTTCTCTGCGTGTTTGTCGGCGGCGGCGTGCGCGTCTCTGGTATCGGATTCGTTGAAGCACTTGTGCCGGAGACCGAAGCGGTACTGCCCGCGCCGTCAAATTCGATTGACTCAACATCTTCGACATAGACTGTGATTTGATTACGACGACCGCGCGAAGTCGGCTCCATCACGACCGTAAACTGTTCGTCGCGGAAGCCGACGACCGTGCCGCGAATGACCGACCCATTTTTAAGACGGATGGTATCGGCAACGGCAGGCGCAAGCGTTGCAAAGACGAGGCCGACCGCGACAAAAAATCTCGATATCTTAAACTTCATTTTCTCCTCCGTGCGGCGCTTCGACCGTGCGAAGATTTTCGCCGAATTAAATCCGACGTGTACCAGACCGAGAGGCGCTTTGGCAAGCGGGAGAGTTTGTTCCGCTCAGCGCAATGGATGTGCGCGCGAGAATGCGGGGTTGCCCGTCAAATTTTGAGGCAGCAGATGATGATCGGATTTGATGTGCAAAAAGATGAGAGCTTGCACGACGGGTCGAGCCGTGCAAGCTCTCGCAGAAAAACTTTCTCTCTTGTGAAGGGGCGGTCTATCGTTGTCTCAAACTGTGTTGTGCGGACGATTCTTTATTGATCGGCATTGGCCTGTTGGCTTGAAGCGCCGAGCACAAAGGCTCGGCTCTCGCCCTTAAACGTAATGCTCCTGAGTCGGCGGCTCGCGCCGTCTGCGACCGATGCGATAAGAGTTTCGCGCGCCTCGCTGTCGAGCTTGGCGAGATGCGCCTTTGTCGTGACCGACTCTTTGCCCTTTGAGACGGTCAGCTCGCCCGTCGCATCGTTGTATTCCATCTTGTATGTGCCCTTCTTAAAGAGCTTGTCGCCGATCAATACGGCTTGATGAAAAGAGACGCGCTTGGTCATGATTTCATCGGCAAGCAGGTTGGGAAGCGAGAAGGCGCAAAGCGCGACGGCGAAAAGAATTCTGGCGGTCAAATTTTTCATCACGATCTCCTTGTAGGTTGGTTCATCTGGTCATTGAGAAGTTCGGATAACTTCATGCGCAATTACGTTCGAGCGCGCGGCTAGTTCCAACAAGGAGGTGAGAATGTGACGAGTCAACGTGAGCGGATGACGAGGCGGTATCTGCAAGTGATGAAGCGCGCGTCGAAACCCATTCTTCTTTTCACGACGCGAACAAACATTCAATCATGCGTCTAAATTTTTATACGGAGGGAGTGTTGATCTACTAACGCGCGTTTAATGGAAGGCCGATTATGTTTACCGTCAAAACGAATCGTCTGAATCGAGTTTGTTTTAATGGTTGTTGAGAAACTGGAGAGAGATGGATCGTACAGACAGATCAATCCTTCAAGTTGCCGCCGCGCTGACAAAAAAGGAGCAGCCGCCATAAGCGACGACTGCTGCCTTTTTAATCTTATGGTGGAGCAGAGGGGGATCGAACCCCTGACCTCGGCATTGCGAACGCCGCGCTCTCCCAGCTGAGCTACTGCCCCACTTGAGAAATCTGATGATAGGGAGCGTGCACGCGGAGTGTCAAGCGGCGCGACGTGTGAGGCTCGTCGGGTCTAGCTTGAGACTTTTTTCGCTGCTGCTTCGATTGTCTGGTCGAGACTTTCGACGCGTGGGCCGCCGCCTTGTGCGAGGTCTGCGCGCCCGCCGCCGCGCCCTTCCAATAAAACGCAGGCTTCGCGCACAAGTGCATTCATGTCTGTGGTGAGCTCGGGCGAGCGCGCAAACACAATGCGCGCGCCTGTCGCGTCGCGCGAGCCGAGCAGCGCAATGGTGCGCGTGTGTTTGATAAGCGCGAAGGCAAGCTGCTTTAACTCTTCCGCGTCGCGTCCATCAAAGACGCGCGCGACGATAAGCGGAACATCGGCAGAGGCGCGCGCAGCTTCTTCTATCAGCTCGCGCGCTTCCGTACGCGCTGCTATCTCGGAAAGCTCCCGGATGCGGCGCAACGTCTGTTTGTGTTCCTCGATGAGGCGCGCGACCGCGCCGGTGGCCTCGTCGCGTCCGGCGCTAAAGGCGGCGGCCACGTTGCGCGCCGTGCGGTTGGCGCGTCGATAGTCTTCGAGCGCGCGGATGCCTGCGACAAACGTGACGCGCGTCAAACCTTTCGCGCGCTCCCACTGCCTGACGGCGACGAGGCCCACTTCTCCTGTGCGTCGCGCGTGCGTGCCGCCGCACGGGCTAAAGTCAAAACCCTCAATCTCAATGACGCGCAGCTCGCCTTCACGCGCAGAGTCTTTGCGCAGGGGCATCTCGGCGGCTCGCTCAGGCGTGACGTGGTGGATTGTCACCGCGCGGTCGTCCCACACAATTTCGTTGGCGCGGTTAACGGCTCGCTCGATCTTTTCATCCGAAGCGTCTTGCAATTCAACGTCGATCTCGGATGCATCGGTCATCATGCGAAAGCTGCGTGTCTGCGCGCCGAAGAGTTCGACGAAGGATTGCGAGAGGATGTGCTGGCCCGTGTGCTGCTGGATATGTTCGAGACGGCGCGGCCAATCGATGCTTGCACGGACGCGCGCTCCCGCTTCCGTTATCTGGCCCTCAATAATGTGGACGACCTGCTCGTCATCTTCAAAACAATCGACGACGCGCGCCGCATCAATCGCGCCGGTGTCGAAAGGTTGTCCGCCGCCCGTCGGATAGAAGGCCGTGCGGTCGAGCACAACGCCTGTGCGCCCGTCGTTTGACGTTCGGATTTCTTCGACGCGCGCGTCAAACTCTCTGAGATGTGAATCTGCGTAATAGAGTCGCTCGGTCTTCATGCGGTCTCAGTTCATCGCCTTGAAATTCAACTTGCCGACGGCCAAAGCAGATTTCAATCTACATCAGAGGAAGCATCTTGAAAAGAATGCTGTTTGTCAGACAGATTCAACATTTTGTTGGGGGCCAGGTTTGCCTGTCGCTGGTTTTTTGCGAACAAATTTATTTCTGTATTGCGGCATCTTGCGATTTATCAAAATGTTTCCTGCGACCAGAGGCACACCCCAAAGCAACAACATGCTAAAGATGGAGCTTGCGCGTCTGCCGAGCGAGAAATTATCGACCATGAAATACATGACACGCGCAAAGAAATGTGCATTCAGAGCCATCACCAGCCCGACGTAAGACCACAACATACAATAGAAATGAATCGCAAAACGGTCTCTGAATTTCCGTCTCAACAGAAGCGGAATCATGCCGATGGTGAGATAGACGATGCCGACGGCAGCGATCAAGTGGAATATGCCGTAGCCCCTAAAATACGGTGTCGTATCGGTGATGGTGAACGAGGTCAGACACAGCACATACATCGAGACGACGTAAACTTTTCCGATACGCCTGTGTGGACGCGCGCCTTTGGGCAGCAAAACGACGGCAAGCCCGGAGAGCAGTGCAAGCAGACCGGCGATAGTGTGGAAGACCGTCATCAGCGCCTCGCTTTCACGTCGTTGATACGGTCTGCTGAAGATTAGGTTTCGAGACAGGCGACCGAAATCTTCGTGCATTCAACAGCAGAGGCTTGCCACCGGAAGCGTTTCGTCAGACACTTGCCGATGCGTTTTCGCATCTCTAAAAATTTTCCCCAACGTATCCAGGCACAAGCGCCGTCAAGACGGCTCTGGTGAGAAAAAGTTTATGACAAAAAATCCTGACGAGATGACGGATGAAGAAATAGTAGGGCGCATCGTCGAGCTTGGTTTTGACGGCGACCGGAGCCGCTTTGACGAGTTCTGCGCGCGTCTGCGCGAGCGTCTGCCACAGGGTACGGGCGTGGCTTTACGCGGCAGCGTCGTGACGGACGAGCGTTATGAGGACGGTCGCCCGTTTGATGCAAAAGGGGCGGGCACAAGCGATCTCGACGTGACGCTTGTCGGCGATGAAGTGATGGAATGCTGGAAGACGGACGCGTATTACATACCGGGGCTGCACACGATGCCGCTTTCTGACAAGACCCCGGATGTTGCGCCCAACATGGACGCTCTGCGACGCGAGCTGCAAGAGATTGCGCGCCGGCCCGTCAACTTTCAGGCGACCTCGAACGTCGTTCTTTTTGCGCGCGACGTGTTGTTCAATCAGCCTTATTTTATGCTGATTAATGCGGGCGAAGAGGCATGAGCTTGCGTCTGCTCAGCTACAATATCTGGTTTGGCGGGCGCGGGCGCGAGCGACAAATCGCGGAGGTTGTGCGCGCCGCCGCGCCCGACCTCGTCGTGTTTCAGGAGGCGACTGACACTCGCGTCGTCGAGCGCGTCGCTGAAGAGACGGGGATGCTCAGTTGGGCTGCGCGTCCCGCGCACTCCATCGCTTACGCGAGCCGCATCCCCATCGCGCATCACGCATGGCATCATCCGGCGGGCGCGCGACATTCGTTTATGGAGATCGTGCTTGGCGTAGGCGAGGCGCGCATCTTCGGACTGCACCTGAGCGCAAGGTTTTCAAAATGGAGCGAGCGCAGACGCGCGCGCGAGATGAGAGCGTTGCTTGAAGGAATTAAAGAGCATCAAGCCGGCTTTCATCTGCTCGTCGGCGATTTCAACACGCTTGCGCCGGGCGAGCTGCTTGAGATCAAACGCATGCCGCGCTGGATACGCGCGCTCATCTGGTTGAGCGGCCGCGAGCTGCAACGCGAGACGATTCAGATTCTGCTCGACGCGGGTTATGCGGACGGCTTTCGTCTTCATCATCCTTCGGAGAAAGGCTACACACTGCCTGCCTGGGATCCGAGCGTGCGGCTCGATTACGTCTTTTTGCCTCAACGCTACACCGAGCGTCTCAAGTCGTGCGAAGTAGTGGTTGCGCCCGAAGTCGTCGTGCGCGCCTCTGACCATCTGCCTCTGCTTGCGCAGATAGAATTGTAAAGCGGTCTTTATCGAGCCTTTAACTGTGAGGCACTTCGCGCAACCGACGCACGGGCGAAAAGAACAGACGGAGAAAGGGTAGAAGAAGCCCGCACGCGCCGACAAAAAGAGTCGGTCTGATGCCGATGCGTTCGGCCAGCGTGCCCGCGATGAGCGCGCCCATGCATGCGCCTAACAAATTGACGTATCGGAAGCTTGCGCTCATGCGTCCCTGCAAACGCGGCGGCGTGATTGCCTGACGCAGACTCACAAGATTGATTCCGTGCAGTTGTATCCCGCAGGCCATCAGAAAATGGGCCGCCGCAAGCATCAGCACGGATAACATCTGCGACCCTCCGGCAAGCGGGACGAGGCTCATGCCTGCAAGCGTCAGAAGCGGCGCGAAAGTCATTACGCGTCCCGGCCCGAATCTACGCGTCGCATGCGGGGCAAGAAGCGCGCCGATGAGAAAGCCCGGCCCAAGCGCTGCAAAGACGATTCCGAGCGGCACAGGCTCGATGCTCAAATCGCGTACGGCATAGATGACGATGAGCGTGTAGATGATGTTGGCAAAGAGAAAGTGTATGGCGATGCCTTCGGCGAGCGGGCGCAAGATTTTGTGACCATAGACGAAACGAAGACCTTCAATTATCTCCGCCCACACGCTGCGCCGTCCGGCCTTTGCTTCCAAATCATGCGTTGATGTTTCGGGCGTGCGGATAAGCGCGGCGCAAAAGGCAGAGAGCAGGAATGAGACGGCATCAAAAAAGATGACGACCGGCGCGCTCAAGACCTGCACAAGAAAGCCCGCCAGGCTCGGCCCGGCGATGGAGATGGCCGCACCGCTCGCCTGCATCTGGCTGTTTGCCTGCACGAGCTGTTCGCGCCGCACGAGCACGGGCAGAAAGGCCATCAGCGCCACCTCTGTAAAGATCGAGAAGATGCCTGACAGAAACTGCACAACATACAACTGCCAGATGCCGAGCGCGCCGAGAAAAAAAGAGGCGGGAATCGAAACGGCGAGCAGGGCCGAGCCAAGATCAGCGAAGATTAGAATGGGGCGGCGGCGCACGCGGTCGGCCACAACCCCCGCAAACGGCCCCACAAGAAAAGATGCGGCGGTGCCGGTGGCGCGAAGCCAACCCATCTCGGCGGGAGTTGCCTGAAGGATGAGAACAGCCGTGAGCGGATAGGCGAGCGAAGCGACGTGCGTGCCAAGCGACGAGACGTTCATCGACAACCAGAACTTGACGAAGTCCGTGTTACGCCAAAGTCCCTTCGTCGTCGCAGATGTCTCCGCGTCTGATCCTTCAGCCTGATTGCTCATCAAGAAGCCAAACGCTCGCGTGCGCGCCGGTGTTTCCGTAGCGTCGTCTCAGGGCTTTATCGCTGATGCTGTGCAAGGAACAATTACCTTGATGCCTTCGCGGACGATCTCGAAAGTCATCGGTAGATGTCCGATAAGCTCGCCGTCAACCTGCACGTCCGCCGCGCCGCGCGCGCGTAAGTGAGAAGCGCGCAAAAATCGCACGCCGCGTGTGCCTTCGGGCGGGCCGCCGCGCACGGCGTGCGAAAGAAGATAGAGATAACGCGCGCGGCTGTGTGTGTTGATAAGACAGATTTCAAATTCGTCTGCATCGAGACGCGCGCGCGGCGTGAGAGCCAAACCGCCGCCGTACCAGGGGGCTTTGCCGATGGCCGCGTAAGTCGCTTCGTACTCTTTACCTTCGACTTCAATCGTCAGGATTTTTGGTCGCCAGTGCGCAAGATGGCCGAAGCCCGAATACCAGTAGGCCGCTTCGCCCACGCGCCGCTTCAGGCGCGGGCGCATGTTTTTGATAATCGACGCGTCCAGCCCCCCGCCCGCCATCAAAAAAAAGTAACGACTCGCGCCCGTCTCCTCTTCGGTTGCACGACCCAGAGTGATCTGTCGCGAGCATCCTTCGGCAAACACGTCGGCGGCTGCAAGCGCGTCGAAAGGAAGGCTCAGGTGACGAGCAAGAACGTTTGCCGTCCCCGCCGGCCACACGCCGACGCTGACATCTGAGCCGACAATCCCCTGCAACGCTTCATTGATTGTGCCGTCGCCGCCTGAGACGACGATCTCATGAAAATTTTTCTCAACCGCCATCCGCGCCAGACGCTCGGCATCTCTCGGCCCCGATGTATTGGCAGCTTCGACATTGATGCCGCGCTTACGCAAACGCTCGCAGAACGTTTCGACGGCGCGCGCGCGTCTTGCGCCGCCGCGCCCTGCGTTCGGATTCGATATGAGAAATACTTTTCGCACGTTCATCAAAATTGCTTTGGCAAATCAAATGCCCGAAAGAGTTTTGTGCATTTGGTCGGATAATTTCCGACGCGGCAAAACTAACGCCGCATCTTTTTAGCGACAACTGTCAGATGGGCCGCGAAATAAGCAGAGGCGCGAGAGAATCAAAAGAGTTCTCTCGCGCCCGTTTAGAAACATCGGATGACGTTTTGCGAGAAGCGTTATTCGAGACGATAGTTCGGCGCTTCTTTTGTGATAATAACGTCGTGAACGTGCGACTCTTTGAGTCCGGCTGAAGTGATGCGAACAAAACGCGTCTTCTCTTGAAACTCAGGAATCGTGCGGCAACCGGCATAGCCCATGCCCGAGCGCAGGCCGCCGACAAGCTGCGTCACCATGTCTGCGAGAGTGCCCTTGTATGGCACGCGCCCCTCGATGCCTTCCGGCACAAGCTTCGACTCTATATCGGTCAACTCCTGCGCGTAACGGTCTTTCGAGCCTTCGCGCATCGCGCCGATTGATCCCATGCCGCGATAGGCTTTGAACGAGCGACCCTGAAAAAGTATCAGCTCGCCGGGCGATTCTTCCGTACCGGCAAACAGAGAGCCGACCATCACCACGTCTGCGCCCGCCGCAATTGCTTTCGCCACGTCGCCCGAAAACTTTACGCCGCCATCGGCGATGATGGGCACGCCAGAGCCTTTCGCCGCCAGCACGCAGTTTGTGATTGCCGTCATCTGCGGCACGCCTGCTCCTGTGACGACACGCGTCGTGCAGATACTCCCCGGCCCGATTCCTACCTTGACTGCGTCAACTCCCGCTTGAATCAGCTCGCGCGTGCCGTCGCCGGTGGCGACGTTGCCGGCGATGACCTGCGTGTCCGGATGACGGCGCTTGATTTCGCGCACGGCTTCGATGACGCGCGACGAATGTCCGTGCGCCGTATCGATGACCAGACAATCGACGCGCGCCCGCACAAGCTCGTCGGCGCGCTCGCGGAAGTCTCCGGTTGCGCCGATGGCGGCGGCGACGCGCAAGCGTCCGAGGTCGTCTTTGGCGGCGGTCGGATATTTGATGGCCTTTTGAATGTCTTTGACCGTGATAAGACCCTTGAGATGTTTGTCGCCGTCGATGACGAGGAGTTTTTCGATGCGATGCTTTTGCAGAACGCCCTTTGCCTCTTCGAGCGTCGTGCCGACGGGAACGGTGACGAGCGGTTGCGGTGTCATCACTTCCGAGACGGGAATCTCAAAGCGCGTCTCAAAACGCAAATCGCGGTTGGTGATGATACCGACGAGATGACCGTCTTCGTCAACAACAGGCACGCCCGAAATCTTGAAACGCTCCATCACATCGAGAGCTTCAGAGACCGGACGGTCAAAGCGAATCGTGACGGGATCGACAATCATCCCCGATTCAGAGCGCTTGACCTTGTCGACCTCTTCAGCCTGTCGCGCGATCGAGAGATTTTTATGGACGACCCCGATGCCGCCCTGCTGTGCGATGGCAATGGCAAGCTGCGCTTCGGTTACGGTGTCCATCGCCGCAGAACAGAGCGGAATCCGTAAAGAGATGGCGCGCGTAAACTGCGTCGTGGTGTCAACCTCCGAAGGCAGAACGTCTGAGCGCGCAGGCAAGAGCAGCACATCGTCAAAGGTCAAAGCTTCTTGAATGTCAGGAGTAATCATTCTTTCTTTAACTCCGGTTCAGTAAATTTCAGAAGGTCGAGGCTCAAAACAAAGCAAGGCTCGCCGTTTCAGAGTTTCGCCGCGAGAGGCAAAACTTTGAACTTTGAACCTTCGACTTCGCACTTCAAATCTTAAGGGAGAAACTGTCTGAAATTCTCTTTGGTGATCATCCACTCGGCATCGCCCGCAGAGGCTGCGTCTGCCGGCAGACGCGCGGCCTGCCCATTGATCGTCACTTCGATGTCTGAGGCGTTAGCGCGTCCGACTCTCAAAACCAAACTTTTTTCGGGGGCAAACTCACGCGGTTCGCCGGGCCGAAGCATCCCGCCCGTCTGCTTGCCTTCGTCCTGTCGCGCCGTCACCCAAAAAGTTTTGTCCTTTGCGCGAATCTGTACGCGAAGCTCTCCCGCAGGCGCTTCGGCGGTCGGCGCAGGGGTCGGCGTAGCTTGTGTTTGAGCGACCTGCTGATTTGTTGCCGCTGAGTTTGTTTGCTGCGCCGAGTCGCCGCCGGAACGTTTTTTGACGGCGTAGTAGAGCGCATAAACGCCTAGACAAAGGATGCCGACGAGAAGCGCGCTCAAGGCGAAATTCAGTGCGGGCGAGCGACCCGCGTCGCCGTCCATATAGACGCGCGAGCGCGTCGGCGAAGTCGCCACTTCGTCCAAATTCTCGCCGCGCTCCTGGAGGGCGCGAGAATAGAGGTCGAGAGCGCGCTTTTCATCAAAGCCGACGGCGCGTGCGTAGGCGCGAATAAAGCTACGATTGAAGATGCCGCCGGGAAGATGTTTGTAGCTGTTGGATTCGATGGCTTCGAGGTGGCGCATCGTGATGCGCGTCTGGTCGGAGACTTCGCGCAAAGAAATGCCGCGCGACACGCGCGCGCGGCGCAACTGTTCACCGAGTGAATTGTCCGTACCAACGTCCCGCGCGCCGGACTCGTGAGACTGGTCAGAAGGGTTTGAACTCACCTGTCGTTAAAGCGAAGACTCGCTTTCATGCCCCCTGTCTTGTTGCCGCCCAACCGAACGCTTTCGGGCGCGACGGCCTGCGGCAGACTGTGCAGCAGGCCACAATATAATGTGGCCTGCAAAGAGGTGTCAAACATTGTCGGCTCAAAAGGATGCGCGCTCTTGAACTTTACGGCGCGCGGTGCTACGGTGTCGTCAAATCTTGTGCAAGTCGTGATCACTTTTAACAAATACAACCGAAAGGTGAGGACTGAAGAAGATGCCTCTTGAAGCACTCGGAATGGTCGAGACTAAAGGGTTCGTTGGGGCCGTCGAAGCCGCAGATGCGATGGTCAAGGCCGCCAATGTTCAACTCCTCGGCAAGGAATATATCGGCGCGGGCTACGTCACAATCTTCGTGCGCGGAGACGTTGGTGCTGTCAAAGCCGCAACGGACGCGGGCGCGGCTGCGGCCCGTCGTGTCGGCGAGCTGATCAGCGTCCACGTCATCCCGCGCCCGCACACGGAAGTTGAACGCGTGCTCCCCAAAAACGGGCGCACAGGCTACAGCCCCGACGAGCGCGCTCTGCAAGGCGGCGGCTCAGGCGCACAACTCGGTGAGGGCGAACAGGGTCGCTCGCTCCCGGCCAGCTCACGCGAGAACAATAAGGAAAGAAGCAAGTAGCTGTTAGCTATTAGCTGTTAGCTATTAGCTGTTAGCTATTAGCTGTTAGCTATTAGCTGTTAGCTTGTGAACCGTCACGATAGTTGAAGCTGAGATGTCAGGCTTTGAATCAATTTAGCGGTATGGCTAATAGCTAACGGCTAAAAGCTAATAGCTTCATGGAGGTTGTCATGGCGGCGGAAGTTGATAAAGACCTCGTCTCGGTGCAGCAGGCGCGCGATCTGGTCGAGGCAGCGCACAGGGCGCAGGTGCAGCTTGCGCGTTTTGATCAGGCGAGAATTGATCGCGCGTGCGAGGCGATGGCGCAGGCCGCTTTGCGCGAGGCGGCGCGTCTGGGCGCGTTGGCCGTCGAAGAGACCGGCTTTGGCGTGGCTGACGATAAGCGCGAGAAGAATCGCTTTGCCTCCGAGGACGTGTGGAATTTCTTTCGCGGTCTTCGCACCGTCGGCGTAATCGGCGAGACAAAGGACGTGATGGAGATTGCCTCCCCGCGCGGCGTTGTCGCCGGCATCATTCCTTCAACCAATCCAACCTCGACCGCGATCTTCAAAATCCTCATCTCGATTAAGTCGCGCAACGCGATAGTTCTCAGTCCGCATCCGTCGGCGGCGCGATGCATCAACGAGACGGCGCGCGTGATGCGCGAGGCGGGCGTAAAAGAGGGCTTGCCCGTCGAAGCCATCGGCTGCATGACTTCCGCAACGATTGAAGGCACAGAGGCCGTCATGAAACACAAGCTGACGGCCGTCATCCTTGCTACGGGCGGCATCGGTCTGGTGCGCGCCGCGTATTCTTCGGGGAAGCCCGCGTTCGGAGTGGGGCCCGGCAACGTTCCGGTCTTTGTCGAGCGTACGGCGGACGTGCCTCTGGCCGTACAGAACATCTTGACGGGGAAATGTTTTGACAACGGAACGATCTGCGCCTCAGAGCAAGCAATCATTGCTGATGCGCCCATCGCAAAACAGGTGCGTCAGGAACTGGAAGCGCAGGGCGCGCATTTTCTCTCCGCAGCCGAAGCAGACCTTTTGGCAAAAGTCGTCGCTACGCCGCAGCGCACGCTCAACCCGAAGATCGTCGGACGCGACGTTGAAGTGATTGCGAAGATGGCTGGCATCACTCTGCCGTCGGGAACGCGTTGCATGGTTGCAGAAGTGGGAGGCGTTGGCCGTGAGCATCCGCTTTCGATGGAGAAACTCTCTCCGATTCTCGCCTTCTATGTCGAAGACGGAGTTGAGCGCGGCGCGGCTC
>CBDUCU010000076.1:0-11618 GCA_965365725.1 uncultured bacterium
GGTCAGGATTTCGCCGCGCGCTTCAAATAGGGCGCGCGCGCCGGTCGGTGAAAGACGCGCGTTTGCGATGCGCGTGCCGACGCGCTCAAAACGCGGGCGCACCGTAGTGACATCGCCGACGACGCGGACGGGAACGCGACTCGTCCGTCCCGTCTTCAAATCGTAAAGGTTGATCGAGCCGAAACGGTTAAAGACGATTGCGTCCGGCCCGGCGGAAGCAGATTTGATGTCGAGCGCGTCCGGTTTTACGACCTGCTCGACGCGCTTCGTCCGCACGTCGTAAGCGAAGAGCGAAGTGGTGCCGGCGCGGTCTGACAAGAAATAAACTTTATCTCCGACCCACATCGGGTGCGTGTCGTTTGAGTTTTCGCGCGGGAGTCGCTCGACGCTCGAATCCGAGAGGTTGGCGACGAGAATGGGCATCGTCTGCCCGCCGCGATAGCGTTTCCAATCGGGCTGCCATTGCGAAAGCGGCGTGTAGGCCAGACGCGCGCCGTCCGCCGAGTAAGAGCCGCGCGTCGCCATCGGCAGGGGCAGCTCCGTCGGCATCCCACCCTCCGTGCCGATGGTGAACAGACGCGTAAAGTTTGCGTAACTGTTTCTCCCCGAAGCAAAGAGAATCTGTTTGCCGTCCGCCGTCCAGCCGACCGCCGCATCAGCGCCCGGATGCATCGTCAGACGACGCGGCACGCCGCCCTGCGATTCGACCACATAGACATCGACGTTTCCGTCATACTCGCCCGTAAAGGCAATCCACTCGCCGTCGGGCGAAAACTTTGGATCGGTCTCTGCGCCGATGCCTGTCGTCAAACGTTCCGCGTCGCCGCCCTCGCGCGCGACCCTCCATAGATCACCCGCGTAGGAAAAGACGATGTGCGTGCGGCTCACCGTAGGGCTTTGCAGAAGAAGCGGGCGTTCGGGCGGCGACTGTTCTGTTTGCGCAAAGGCTTGTGCGAACGTCGAGAGTGCGAGCGAGAGGGCAAGCAAGATTCGTTTCATGTTCGGTCACTTTCTTTAAGTGTGGGTTGCGGAGCGGTTACGAAAAACTGGACTAGGTTGCGGCGTTTATTACGACGGCGAAGGACGCGCGGTTTCAAGCTTGTGCCTTGCCGCTTTTGATTCTTGAGCGAATGGAACGATGATTTTTAACACCAACGGACGCGAAGAGGCCAGAGAAAGCACAGAGAAATTATCTGTGCGATGAATGCGGCTCTCTGTACGGGCATGCACAGATAAAGGAGTTGCAAAGTGTGATAATCATAACCCATCACACTTTGAGTAAAGCGCACGTCGCATTACGGCACGCAATCTGTACGCTGCACGCAGCGTGCTTTATACTCGCGCCGTCAGGCCATCCTCGTTGCCAATTCTGTCTTTCTCTTCCAAAGCAGACAGCCTGAAGCGGGATTGCCGGGTCAACACTTGGTGCGCGATATTTCGGCGGTTGGTGAAAGATTATGAGTGAATCCGCAAAGCGGGGCGGGCGCAGTGGAAAGAGAGCGCGAGCGCGCAACGCCGACGATTTTCTGGTCGTCGGCGTCGGCGCGTCAGCAGGCGGCATCCGCGCAATCGAGCATTTTTTAGATAAGATGTCGGCTGAGAGCGGGATGGCCTTTGTCGTCGTCCTCCATCTGTCGCCCGAGCATGAGAGCAGCCTTGCGTCGATGTTTCAGCGACACACGCGGATGCCTGTCCAACAGGTTACAGATCGCGTCGCCGTCAAGCCGAATCACGTCTATGTCGTCCCGCCCGCCAAAAATCTTTTGATGGAAGACGGCCACATCCGTCTTGTCGAACCCGAACGCGGAAGCGGTCGTCACGCGCCCATCGACATCTTCTTCCGCACGCTCGGCGCGGCCTACCGCGAGCACGCCATCGGCATCGTGCTTTCGGGCACGGGTACGGACGGGACTCTGGGGCTGCGTCGCATCAAGGAAGAGGGCGGCATCTCGATTGCGCAGGAGCCGCAGGAGGCGGAATACGACGGCATGCCGCGCAGCGCCATCCATGACGGGATGGTCGACTTCGTTTTGCCCATCGGCGAGATGCCGGAGAAGCTCGTCGGCATCCGCCTCGCGTCCGAGCAGATTCAGCTTCCGCCCGAAGGCGACCAGCCGCCGAAGAGCGAGGAGTTGCAGGCTCTGCGCGAAATCCTCTCGATGCTGCGCACGCGCACCGGCCATGACTTTAGCAACTACAAACAGTCAACTATCCTGCGCCGTGTGACGCGCCGCATGCAGATGCATCAGGTATCAGACCTCGTCGGTTATCAACATTACCTGCGCGAGCATCAGGCTGAGCTGCCCGATTTGCAGCAGGATTTGCTTATCTCGGTGACAAACTTCTTCCGCGACCGCACGGCTTTCGAGTTTTTAGAGAAGAAGGTCGTGTCGAAGCTGTTCGAGGGCAAGGGCGCTGGCGATCAGGTGAGAGTTTGGGTGACAGGCTGCGCGACGGGCGAAGAGGCCTACTCGCTCGCCATACTCTTGACGGAATACGCCGAGACGCTCGGCGACCACGCGCCGCGCGTGCAGGTCTTCGCCACCGACCTCGATACGGAGGCCATTACGCATGCGCGCGAAGGTCTCTTTCCCGAAACCATTGCGACGGACGTGTCCCTTGAGCGTCTCAACCGTTTCTTCACACACGAAGGGCAGCACTACCAGATCAGGAAACAGGTGCGCGATGCCGTGCTTTTCGCCCCGCACAACATCCTGCGCGATCCGCCCTTTTCGCGGCTCGACATGGTGAGCTGTCGCAACCTGCTTATCTATCTCAACCGCGAGACGCAGAACCGCGTGCTGGAAATCTTTCATTTCTCTTTGCGTCCGGGCGGCTTTCTCTTTCTCGGCTCGTCGGAATCGGCTGATGCTTTATCCGACCTCTTCTCGCCCGTCGAGAAAAAGCTGCGCGTCTATCGGCGCACGGGTGTTGAATCCGTCCTTCAGATGCTCCCGTCGATGCCTCTGCCGCCCAACTGGGAGACGCGTTTGCCCGTCGTCATCACGGACGCAAGCCGCACGTCGTACAGTTACGCCCAGTTGCACCGCATGCTGCTTGAGCACTACGCGCCTCCGAGCATACTCGTCAACGAGGGATATGATGTCGTGCACGTTTCAGAGAACGCGGGAAAATATTTGAGGGTTTCGGGCGGCGAGTTTTCGCGCAATCTGCTCCATCTCATCCACGCCGACCTCCGGCTCGAACTGCGCGCCATTCTCTATTCAGCGCAACAGGAGCAGCACGAGCAGGCAACCCGACAAATGAGCGTCCGGCTCGACGGCGACGAGCAGCGCGTGCGTCTCATCGCACGCCCGATTCGTCGCCCCGATCTCCATGCAAATTTTCTGCTCGTCATCTTCGACGAGCAGACAGAGTCGCCTGCGTCTTCGCTGCCGGCGGGCGAGACACAACAGGTTGAAACGGCTTCGCTGGAAGAGCGCGCAAACCTCGTCCGCCAGATCGAAGACGAGCTACAGCAGACGCGCAACGTCCTGCACACGACGGTCGAGCAATATGAGACGACGACCGAGGAGCTGCGCGCCTCGAACGAAGAATTCCAGGCCATCAACGAAGAGCTGCGCTCGGCGACCGAAGAGTTGGAGACGGGCAAAGAAGAGTTGCAATCGGTCAACGAAGAGTTGCAGACCGTCAACCACGAGCTTAAGGACAAGGTTCAAGAAGCCGGTCGCGTCAACGCAGACCTCTCGAATCTGCTCGCCGGAACCGACATCGCCACAGTCTTTCTCGACCGCGAGCTGCGCATCATGCGCTACACGCCGCGCCTGACCGACATCTTCAACATCATCCCTTCTGATGTGGGCCGCCCGCTCATGCACCTGACGCATAAGCTCGATTATCAAGAGTTAGTGCGCGATGCGGAGCGCGTGGTTCACAATCTGGAAAAGATCGAGCGCGAGGTCGGCGCAAACGGGCGCTGGTACGCCGTTCGTCTTCTTCCTTATCGCACGATGGAAGACAAGATCAACGGCGTGGTCGTCACCTTTATCGACGTGAGCGAGCGCAAGCGCGCGTCTGACGAGGCGCAAGAGAAGCACCGCCTGTTGATGCTCGCCGCCGAAGCCACGCAAGCCGGCTGGGGACGCTGGGATTTGCAGACCCGCGCAACCGATTGGGACGAGCGCGGCAAGCGTATCATGGGTTTTGAGACAGACGACGAAGCGCGCACCTACGAGGGCTGGCTGGGTCGTATCCACGCGGAAGACCGTCCCGCCGTCGAAGCGCAGATGCAGGATTCCGTCGCCAACCATCAAGACTTTCGGATGGACTATCGCGTCGTGCACGCGGGCGACCGCATGCGCTACGTCCGCGCTAGTGGAAGCTTCACCTACGCGGCAAACGGCACGCCGCTTTTTGGCACGGGTCTCGTTTTTGATGTCACCGAGGCGACGGCGACCGCCGAAGCAAGCGCGCGCTTTGAATCTATCGTCGAGCTTTCCGAAGATGCGGTCATCAGTTTTCATCTCGACCGTCGCATCGCCACCTGGAATCAGGGCGCGACGCGCCTATTCGGTTACGCGGCGCAAGAGGCCATCGGGCAACACATCTCTCTGATTGTCCCGCCCAAACGCGCCGACGAGATCAAGCAAGCCTTCGCGCACTTTGAGAAGGGCGAAGCCATCAGCGACCTCCGCACCGTTCGGCGTACAAAAGACGGAGACTTGATCGACGTTTCGATCTCCGCCTCGCCCGTCATCAACGGCGAGGGACGACTGATCGGCGGCGCGATCATTGCGCGCGATTTCACCAAGCAGCACGCGATGGAGATGTCTCTACGCACTTCTGAGGAGCGGCTTCATCTGATCCTCGAATCGATCAAAGACTACGCCATCTTCACCATCGACCTTCAAGGCTGCATCACGCGCTGGAACAAGGGCGCGTATCTCATTTTTGGTTTAACCGCAGAGGAAGCAATCGGCCAGAACACGTCGATCATCTTCACGCCCGAAGACCGCGAGCGCGGCGCGCACATACAGGAGATGGAGACGGCGCTACGCGAGGGGCGCGCCGAGGACGAGCGATGGCATCTGCGTAAGGACGGCTCGGGCTTTTACGCCTCAGGCGTGCTCACGCCTCTACGCAATGGCGACGTAGAGGGCTTCGTCAAAGTCGCACGCGACTTGACCGAATGGAAGCAAATGGAACAGATGCACACTGAGTTGTCGCTGAGCCTTGAACAGGAACGTGCGCTGCTCGAACAACGCGTCGAAGACCGCACACGTCTGTTGATGTCGGAAGTCGCCGAGCGACGCGCGGCCGAGGGGCGAAACAAAGGGCTGATCTCGCGCATCGTTGAGGCGCAGGAACTCGAACGCCGTCGCATCTCGCGCGACCTGCACGACATTCTGGGGCAGCAGCTGACGGCGCTGCGCTTAAATCTGGAAGCGATCAAGGGCGGGTGCAGCGAACACGATGCCGCCATGTCGTCCCAGATCGAACAGGCGCAGGCGGTCGCCGAAAGGCTCGACGCGGAAGTGGACTTCATGGCGTGGGAGCTACGGCCCGCCGCGCTCGACGAACTGGGGCTTGCCGCCACGCTCGAAAACTATGCACATGAATGGTCTGAGCATTTTCACGTCCCGGCTGAATACCACTCAAGCGGACTCTCCAAGCGGCGACTTACGCCCGAGATCGAGACCAACCTTTACCGCATCGCACAAGAGGCGCTCAACAATATCGCCAAACATGCCGAGGCCAAGCGCGTCGGCATCATTCTTGAGCGTCGCGGCAAACACGTCGCGCTCATTATCGAGGACGATGGTCGTGGCTTCGAGACCGAAGGTCTCGAAGCCAACGAAGCACGCGGGATGGGTCTATTAAATATGCGCGAACGCGCCTCGCTCGTCGGCGGTACGCTCGAAATCGAGTCTGCGCCGGGCGAAGGCACGACCATCTTCGCACGCGTGCCCGCCACTTTTGTCGAAAAGCGCGACAAGTGAATTTTCTTTCTCTGTACTTCTCGATCACAAAGAGAAGAAACATTGATGAAGAAGAGCAACAGAATACAAATTGAGAAATGATTGGTTTCTTATTCTCTGCCGCTTCTCCATCAATGTTAATTTGCTTGCGTTTTCATGATCTCAAATGTTCTATAGTTCGATTGAAATTGTAAAAATCGATTTGTCACAGATTGAAGCAGGCGTAATGCACAGATCATGAGCAAGCAAATCGTCCCAACCCAACTCCGCATCCTGCTCGCCGAAGATCACGAAATGGTGCGCGAAGGCATCAAGTCGCTCGTCAACGCGCAGCCCGACATGGAGGTTGTCGGCGAAGCATCGGACGGGCGCGCGGCCATCGCCTGTGTGCAAGAGCTTCAGCCCGACGTGCTCATTATGGACATTACGATGCCCGGCATGAACGGCCTCAAAGCGACTCAACAGTTAAAACATCTCTACCCGCAACTAAAAATCCTGACGCTCACGCGCCACACCGACGCGGGCTTCATCCAGCAACTTTTTGCCGCAGGCGCATCGGGCTACGTCCTCAAGCAATCGGCTTCGGTCGAGCTTGTCCGCGCCATCCGCGCCGTCGCCGCCGGAGGTAGCTTTCTCGACCCGCAAATTACAGGCAAAGTCATCGGCGGCTATCTCAGCCAACAGGCGCGTTTCAGCGACCACCCGCAGGGCGAACTCTCCGAGCGTGAAACCGAAGTGCTCCGACTGATTGCGTGGGGACACAGCAACAAAGAGATCGCCGCGCAGCTTCAAATCAGCGTCAAGACGGTTGAGGCGCACAAGGCCAACACGATGAGGAAGCTCGGTCTGCAAGGGCGCATCGACATCGTCCGCTATGCTCTTTTGCAGGGTTGGCTCCAGGACACCTAGACGCATCCTCACAGATTCGCCTGCATTCTCCCGTTTCCCATCCTTATCGACATAGGGAAAATCCCTATCCGTTTACCTCATCTGCCTAACAGACGCATCGCAATTTCTAATCTATATTTGGCTTGTTACAAACGACAGATCTGGCTGGCTTGCTCAATTTTTACCCAAAACTTTATCCAGCTACGAACATCTTTTAACTACACTTAAAAACGTAGCGTAAAGGCCTCAACTTGAGAGGGAGAGCGCTTCGCTCAAGTTCGCACCGATGATTTGAGGTATAAATTATGTCTCCGTATCGATCACAGAGTTCGCTCCAGCGCGGGGTCGCCGTCAGCTCGCGCGACGACGCAACGCCGCCGCCGCGCGTCCTCGTCGCCGACGACCATGAAGACACGCGTCTGATGCTCAAAGTATTTCTTGGCGGACGCGGGTTCGACGTGATCGAGGCGGCTGATGGTGAAGAGGCGCTCGCCTTAAGCAAAAGAGCGCGCCCCGACATTATTCTGATCGACAGCTCTCTGCCGCGCATCGATGGAGTGGCCGTTACGCAGCACCTGCGCCATGACAGTGGCGCACACCGCATACCTATCGTCTTCTTTTCGGGCTGTGCAGAGCCGGTCGCACAACGCGCGGCCTTCGATGCAGGCTGCGACGAATATTTGACCAAGCCGATTAGCCTTGACCATCTCGCCGCTATTCTAATTCGACATCTCGACAAACACAGGCGCACAGGGTATTCAAACAAAGCAGAAGTTTCGGTGTGAGCACCCCCATGTCGACACCACAGAAATTACTTGGGATGCTCGAATTGGACGCGGCGGGCACGGTGCTCTATTCGCGTCTGGAAGAGAGCCGGCGCAGCGTCGATATTCCCGCTCCAAACATCAACGGCAACAATCTCTACGACCATTTCACATTCTCGAACACGACCGAGCTGCGACAGCGCATCAACGAATTCACACACAGTCAGCGAAAAGCTGACAATTTCGATTTCACGTTTCAGTACAACGACGGCCCGCTCGTCACGCGTGTGCTGCTGGTGCGCGTCAGCGAGAGGGGCGCGCAGGTTAATACCATCTCAATTCTCATCCACGTCAGAAGAAAGATGGATTTTGGTTGTGGCCTTGACGGCTGATTGTTGACAAATGAAGGAAGGCGCAAACTAATGTCAATCAACCTGACAAACAACGACGGCTTAAGAGGCAAGCGTCGTCTGCGGCTGGATTCACAAAGTGAGTATATGGCGACAGGCACTGCGTTGGCCGAAGCTACGCAACAAGCGTGGCATGAGACGACGGAAGGCCAAACACAGTGCGCGGCATCTGTTCTTAAGACGCAGCTTGCCAATAAATTCTTGCGCGCTCTGCCCGATGAGGATTTGGCGCGTCTGCTTCCATCGCTTGGCAGGGTCAACCTCGCGGCACGCCGAAGTCTCGACGA
This sequence comes from uncultured bacterium, assembly GCA_965365725.1. Classification (GTDB taxonomy): domain Bacteria; phylum Acidobacteriota; class Blastocatellia; order Pyrinomonadales; family Pyrinomonadaceae; genus DASQDT01. The sequence continues at coordinate 8,289 of CBDUCU010000076.1, forward strand.
GCCTCGAAGCGAGACCGGCTATGTCTTTTTTCCCGAAGACGCAGTCGTTTCTTATTTCGCCGTCTTTGCCGACGGCAACACGGTCGAGGTGGCGATGACGGGCCGCGACGGCGTGAGCGGGCTTGATCTTATTTTTGGTAAAAGACCTGCGAGCCACGTCGAGCGCGTGACGTTAGCGGGCAGCGCCTTAAAGATGAAGGCGAGCCGTCTCGTCGAAGAGTTTGCGCGCGGCGGAGAGTTTCAAAGGCTGTTGCTTGAGCATGTAAATTGCCATTTTATACAAATCGCTCAACGCTCGGCCTGCGCCAACCGGCATAAGCTCGACGAGCGTCTGGCCAACTGGCTGCTGATGATGCGCGACCGTCTGGGCGCAGACCAACTGCCGCTCACACAGGAATGGATTGCCGATTGTCTCGGCGCGCGCCGCGCCGGAATCACGCAAGCCGCCATCTTATTTCAAGAGCGCGGTCTGATTAGCTACAACCGGGGGCTCATACGCCTGCTCGACCTTGAAGGATTAGAGCGCGCCGCCTGCGAGTGTTACGGCGTGCTTCGATACAACTAGGTCGCTTTTCGATTTTGAGTGTAAGGGAAATGATTCAACACAGAGACCGGAGAGACACAGTTTCTAAAATTAACTGTGTCTCTCCGGTCTCTGTGTTTAAATGTCCTCAGCATTAAGACTTTTCGTTAAAGTTAAAGATGCCTCCCGAATCGCCCCATTTGATTCGGGAGGCATCTTGTTTTGCGGCCGAGGCAGTCTCCCCAGACAAACGCCCGCCGCAAATTTTTTCAGGCGTTCGTAGCTCTTAGTTGCCGAAGCGACCGCGATACTCGCCTGAGACTAGAAAGGAGCGAACCATCTCGGCGGCGATATAGTCGCCGTTGTGATTGTTGAGCTTCTGAAGCCAGAAATTCAGACCCTCAATGTTCGTGTCGGGCGTATCGTCCGAGTTGCGACGCAAGTAGCCGTAGTATTGCATCGCCACAAACGACGGGTTCTTGTGTTTCTGATAGACGGTCTGCGCTTCGGCCACCGTGCGCAGAGCCTGTGCGCGACCCGCATCGCCGCCCGCACCGAAAGCCGCGAGAGCCGCGTTGCGTTCCGCATCAGATGCCGTCGCGCCAGAGTTTGCAAACAGAGCATTGATAAACTGCTCCGCATTCATCGAATCGAAAGCTGCGCGGAAGGCCGGACGCTGGACAAACGCCTCGACAAATTTCTGTTTGTTTTCAGCAATCTTCTGTTCCCATCCGGGCTGTCCGACGACTACGCCGCGCTGAATCTCCTGCGCGTCTTCGAGAAACTGCCGGTAGCGAGGGCTTTCCGGCCCGCCGCCAAAAGCCGCCTTGTAGAAACGCTGGACGAGATAGCCCGTCTCCTGAAATTCAATCGAGAGGAAGAAGGCCGCCGAGACGGTCTGCCGCCGGTAGTCGATGCAGTTTGAATCCGTGCCGCAGACGGCGATCTCGTTTGTCCAGAACTGCAACCCGCCGTCGTCGGGCTGGCGGTTGAGAAAATCGTGATACTGCTGGCAGACGAAAGTCGTGTGTTGGTCAATCGGGTTTGACGATTCGCCCTGACCCATCGACTCGTCGTCGTCGATCTTAACAATCGACGTGTTATGCGCGCCCAGACCAAGCCCTGCGGTCGGTTGATTTAAGACCACGCTCAACTGTTCCTGACCCTCCGTTTTCACATCCTCGCTGATGAGGACGGGGAAGATTTTCTCAGTCTCGCCCGCGCTAAATCGCAGACGGCCAAGCGCGGTCGTATAGTCGGCGCGTTCAGACGCGCTGCCGTTGACGGTTTCGTATCTGACTTCTGCGGGGAACGAGAGATCGCCCGTGCGCACGGCCTTGACGTTGACGAACGTGCAACCCTCGACGACGTTGTATGCCTCGGCGCTAAACTGCACGAAAGAGGTCGGCGTTGGCGCAGGCGTAGGAGTCGGGTTAGGTGTCGGTGTCGGCGTTGGATTAGGTGTCGGCGTAGGCGTAGGCCCCGGTTGACACGTCGGCGGCGGCGGAACGGTCTGCTTGCCGTCGATCTCGATTGCGCCGGAGAGTTCAAAACCAGATTTATATTTGAGATCAATCGTGCCGTGACCCGTGCCTGCCGTTTGGTCGATCTGGAGCGCAACGTCGGCGTTGCCCTGTTCGATGACTCTGAGCGTCATGCCTTCAGGTACGTCGATTTCGGGCGTGGCCGAGCCAAACGATTCTTTGTTCTGGCGTACGAGAAGGACAAACGTGCCATGGTCTGCATTGTCGCCGAGAAAATAAGTGCCCGTGTAAATGGCGACAAGCGGGTTCGGATCGTTGACGCACGGCGTTGGTGTCGGCGTAGGGCCGGGGCCGGGCGTTGGCGTGGGTGTTGGGGTCGGCGTAGGAGTCGGCTGAGGCTCCGGTGTCGGCTCAACGACAAGGTAATCGCCGTCTGCTTCGACGTATTGACCGGAATCAGGAAGAGTGCCTTGCGTGGTAATCATTGTCCGGCTTTGATCGGCGGCCATCGAAGCATCCCTCGCATCAATGGTGCCGGCGGCAGTCGTCGGCAGATTCGTCCGCAGACTAAACTCGTTTGCGCCGTCCGCATCGATCATGAGCGGCTCGGATTCACCGTTTACTTCAACGCGTCTAAATTTGATGCTTCCGCCGTCCGACGACCAGACGGGGTCAATGTCGTCGGCCTGATTGTGCGTGACCTGCCGCACAGCGCGCCCCTGCGCATCCATCACAAAAATCTCTTTTGAGCGATTGCGTCCGCGCGCCACAAAAGCGAGATAGCGCGCATCGGGCGACCAGACGGCCGCCGTCTCAATCAATTGTGGAGCGCTCGCCTCGACGCTGCGTGGCGAGACCCAGCCGCTTAAAATACCGGCGAGCAAAAGCATCGCCGTCGCAAAAGATATTGAACTCTTTAATCGCGCATCCATGATTTCTCACTCCTCGTCTATTGACCGTCAATTTTTCCAAAAGTGCATAAAGCTTCTTACACGGCTAACGCGGAAGAGGAGCAGATGCGGGATCAGGCTTGTGCGTGAATGATTGAAGCGCGTGAGACAAATATATCTACTGCGACAAGCACCAGACCGAAAAACGCGGGAAGATACAGAGCCTCGACCAGCGCAATCGATGTAAAAAAGATGATGATGCTCAAGCCGACAGCGCGCGCGTGTGAGTTGCGCGTCGCACCGGGCCGGAAGATGAGAAAGACTGCGAACGCTGTCAGAAGCCAGCCCCCGAAGTTTGCAGCGGGGATACCGTAATAAACGCCCGGTTTTGACCAACGCCAATAATCGAGCGGGCCCGCGGCAAGTGGATCGA
>CBDUCU010000077.1:0-11590 GCA_965365725.1 uncultured bacterium
GATGTCACTTGAGAGGGCCGCGCACGCGCACGCCTCTAAACTGTATATGTGCAGCGACAAGCTTACGCGCCTGCGCCGAGAGACCTCTGCTGCGCCTTTTTCTCTTCTTCCATTCGCGCGCCCAGCTCGTCGAGTTGTTCTTTGGAGAGAACCTCGCGCGCGCTCTTAAACATCTCGCCCTCTTCCTCTTCGACGTGATGCTCGACGTTCTCCTTCAAAACTTTGAGCTTCGCCGTCCATTGCTCAGTCGTATGGTCTTCAGCTTCGAGTTCGGTCAAGAGCCTCTTGATGACGTTGTGCTCCTCGAAGCCTTCGAGCGTGATCTCGCGCGTCTCGGCCTCGCGCTTGAGCACCGGGTAGAAGATCGTCTCTTCGACGTGTGCGTGAATGTCGAGTTCCTGTTTGAGCGTCGCAAACAACTCGGTGCGCGTCTTCTCAGCGCGTTCGGTCGTATCTTCGAGTTTTGAGAAAATATCGGAAACTTTCTGATGGTCTTGTTTCAGCAGTTCAAAAGCGTTCATTACTCATCCTCCCTGTCGCCGTTTAGGGCAAGTGTTTGAATCGATACAGTACGTGGCGATTGCGTGTCTATGAAGAGTAATCAAATGCAGTGCCAACGGCGACACTTTGTCTTCAAATTTCTGTTGCAAATCGCGTTTGCGGGTATATGATGTTGGGCAACCCGGCAACCTCAAACCTTTATCGCCACCGCCGAAACACTTCTTTCGACGAAACAGTTCTTTCACCTTTCAGGCTGCACAGCCTGAACAAAAGGAGAGAGCATGAGTCAAGCCACACGCATCAAGCTGCTGGCCGTCTTTGTCATCATCGCCGTCGCTGCTGCCTCAATCATCGCAGGCGCGCAAAACCGTTCGCAAAAACCCGGCGAAGCAGACCGCCAGTCATCCTTCAGCCCTTCAATTGAGGAGCCGTTCGACCTTGTACGCGCGCGCGACAAAGCAAACAAGATTCGCGTTATGTCGGCTGCGCGCAGGCTTCTCGAAGAACGCTACGATCTAGCGCGACGCGTCGATCCAAACGTCAAGATGACGCGCGGAAAGCCCATCCCTGTCGGCCCAACGGCGCGATTGAAACGCGGCACAACATGGGAGCAACTCGGACGCATGTCGCCCGACGAAATCAGAGAGAAGGATCTGTTCCCTTACTGGCCGCTTCCGCACGTTAATCATCCCGTCGGCGGGATGGTCTTTCCGCAAGTCCACATCAAAGCGCAGCCGCGTCTGGAACGCTTCGACATGGACTTCGACATCCCCGAACATTTCCTGCCCGAGTTTCCGCCCGCCATCTTTCTCACGACGCGGCCCGACCTCGGCGACGTTTCAAAGGGGCAGCTCGTCACGATTGAAAACTTCTATGAGTTGTTCAACGGCATACTCAACCCGAAACAACTCGACGGGTTGCGCCTGCTCGTCACACAGTTTCCGCAGCAGCAGTTTAACGCCACCGCCGACCGCAAGACCGAACGCGCCGACGGCATGCTCGGCGTGACCTGCATGGACTGTCACGTTAACGGCCACACGATGGGAGCAGCGCATCTTGTGGGCGACATACGCCCGCAAGAAAATCGCCGACGCATCGAAACGCCCAGCCTGCGCGGCGTAAACATTCAACGTCTCTTTGGCTCGCAGCGCGCGTTGCGCACCGTTGAAGACTTTACCGAGTTTGAGCAGCGCGCGGCCTATTTCGACGGCGACCCTGTGATGGCGGCCAAGAAGGGCTTAAACATTCTGGAGCGCGGGCATCAGGTACAAAACATGGCCGAGTTTCAGGAGCTGCTGGATTTTCCGCCCGCGCCGAAGCTCAACGTCTTTGGCAGACTCGACCGCGCGAAAGCAAGCCCGGAAGAGGTGCGCGGCGAAGATCTCTTCTTCGGCAAAGCGCAATGCTCGGTCTGTCACACGCCGCCTTATTACACCGACGGGACGATGCACGATCTCAAGGTCGAACGTTTCTACCGCCCGCGCATGGAAGGCGGCATGATGATTACCAAACAGGGGCCGATCAAGACCTTCCCGCTGCGCGGCATCAAAGAATCGCCTCCCTATTTTCATGACGGGCGACTGCTTACGCTCGAAGACACCGTTGAGTTTTTCAACCTCGTCCTTGAGCTAAAGCTGGCCGCGCAGGAAAAGTCGGACATCGTCGCATTTATGCGCGCTCTTTAACGCGGAACGGTTTTGGTCCGCCGCAGCGTTTTGCAACCAGCGCGCGACCGTTGAGCCGCGCACGCACACCTCGGACGAAAGTTGTTAGTGCGAAAAACGTTTACGCCTTCGTTCAAGATTGAACGAAGGCGTAAACGTTTCTACAGTCTTACAAAGCTCGACTCGTCATGCCTGCGGTCGGTAGAAGCTTTCAATGGTGGCGAGATTGACGGGCGACTTTTCGCCGGTCGAGAGCTTGAACGTGCAGATGACAAGCACGCGTCGATCCAACACGACGACGCTCATCTGTCCTTCGAGGTCGTCGAGCGTAAATGAACATTGCTGCTCGTTGGCGTTGCTCTGCGGTAGGAGCGCAATCTTAAGCGTCGGGCGCGAATCTATACCGCCGAGCTTGAGCGTGTCGCTGATGAAATGTTCAAAGAATTCGGGCTTGAGAAAATCCTTACCCGCTTCGCCGAGATTCGCGGGAAAGTCGCCGATGGTGGCGATGACCAGAGGTTTCTGCCTGGTCCCTGCAAAGTGCAGACGCATCGGCACGGCGATCTGCGCTTCTTCCTCGCCGGCGCGCGGCGCGGCCTTTTCAGATTTTGAGACCGACTGTGCATTTATCACCGGCATAATTGACAGACATATTGCAGCCGTCAAAAGCCAACTCATAAAGGATGCGGCGCGCGTTTGCATCTTCTTGGCGTTTGCCATTTTGTCGAGGCGCGAATCAGAGCACTGTGTACCGGCGTTTGCATGTTTTCGGAACGAACTCATCATCTCTCCCCCCTCTTGCACGGCTCGCTTTGCAACGACAGTGCCAGCAGAGGGCGCAGGACAGATGTGACAACTAACAAGATAAAAATCCTTGTTGATATTGCTTGCCGCCCGTCACGCGGCTTCACTGCATTATTTGTTGAGGGACGTTGAGGCCTTTGAGCGTATTGTTGGCGGCAAAGAATTTGAGAAGCTCGGTCGCCATCAAACGATGACCGAGATGGTTTGGATGGATGGCCTCGCCGAAAAGCGCTTCATTGGATGGATAAGCCGATTCGGTCAGTTCAGGGATTTCGAGATAAGCGGCTCCCTCGCGCTCCATCGCCGCGCGCAAAGCCTGTCGATAGCTTGCCATCAAATTTCCTTCGGGCGAATTGTTTACGCGGTCTCGATAGACGGGCGCAAGAGCGACAAACTTTGCTCCGTGCGCGCGGGCCGTGCGCGCCATCTCGATAAAATTTGCGACGTATTGATCGACGGGAACGCGCTGCGTCGGCGGCGGCGCTTCTGTTTGTTTCGGCGCATCATCCTTTTTGTTGAGCCAAAGCGCGGCATGCGTGAAGGCCTGGCTGTATATCATCAGGCGACGAATCGTGACGGGCAGAAAATCGTTCGGCATCGTTTGGCTGTCGGGGAACTCGGACGTGTTTGCATCGTTCCAACCGAAACATGCGACGACCACGTCGGGCTGCAAGCGGCTGATGTCGCGTCTGAGCAAAGCGAGCCCTTGATGACTCGTGTAGCCGGGCACGGCGAGCGGAGCGACATCAATCATCTGGCCCGCGTTGGCCGCGCGCAGGCTCTTTTCGACAAGCGCCGGATAGGGCAGCCAATCGCGCGCGTAGTCGTTCGGACGCTCGGGCCAAACGACCGGCACGCGATAACCGAAGGTGACCGAATCGCCGAGACTGACGATGCGAAACGCGCCTTCCGTCTTCTTACCGATTTCGCCTTCGTAGCGAAGTCCCTGCGAGTTGGTCGAGACGGGAGTAAAATCCCAGACGACCGCATCAAGGTTTGGCTTCAAACGCCAGATAAGAAGCGGGTCGCCCTCAAAGATCGTCGTCTGTGTGCGGTCTGTAAAACCCATCCGCAGTTGCGGCGAATCGACGACCGCTTCAAGCAATCCGACCTTTGGCATCGTCGTCCGCACAATTATTTCGACGAGCAACAGAATTAACAGAAAGACGACGAACGGCAGAAGCGTAAAGGCCATGCGTTTGCTGCGCGAGAGTTTCGCCGCCGTCTCTGCCTGAGCAGTCACAGATTTGTTTGCTGATTCGTATTTCTTTGTCTTCATTTGTCGCAATGGCCCGGCGCGGTTCTGGCTGCCTTGCGCGGGCGGCGTGAATCATATCCTGAACAGCAAATTTTTGTCCGCTTCGTCGTTTCAAGCATCGACACTTTTGACTGTGCTTTTATGGATTGATAGAGTCTTTGTGAACTATCAATCAAACTATTCCGAGGAGCACGCCCTGCAAATGAGCCTGATCGAAACAATCCACGCACGCGAAATCATGGACTCGCGCGGTAATCCCACGGTCGAAGCCGAAGTCTATCTTGAGACGGGCGAGGTGGGCCGCGCCGCCGTCCCTTCGGGCGCATCGACGGGCGAGCACGAAGCGGTCGAACTAAGAGACGGAGACAAACGTCGCTATCTCGGCAAGGGCACGCTGCGCGCCGTTCAAAACGTCAACGAGACAATCGCACAGGAGATTGAAGGCTTCGATGCGCTCGATCAAGCCGAGGTTGACGCGGCGCTCATCGAGATCGACGGCACAAAGACGAAATCAAAGCTCGGCGCAAACGCCATGCTCGCCGTCTCGCTCGCCACGGCGCGCGCCGCCGCCGCCTACATGGAAGTGCCGCTCTATCGTTATCTGGGCGGCCCGGCGGCGCGCACGCTTCCCGTCCCGATGATGAACATCCTGAACGGCGGCGCGCACGCCGACAACAACGTCGACTTTCAAGAGTTCATGGTCGTACCTGCGGGCGCTCCGTCTTTTAGCGAGGCGTTGCGCACGGGCGCGGAAATTTTTCATTCGCTGAAAGGCGTTTTGAAAAAGCGCGGTCTTGCGACAAGCGTCGGCGACGAAGGTGGTTTTGCTCCGAACCTGCGTACTAACGACGAAGCGATTGAGACGATTCTTGAAGCCATCAAACAGGCGGGCTATGCGGCGGGCCGCGACGTGTATCTCGCCCTGGACCCTGCGGCCAGCGAGTTTTACGACGGGAAGAACTACGTCTTCAAAAAGTCTGACGGTCGCAAGCTCTCCTCGGATGAGATGGTCGCTTATTGGAAGTCGTGGGTCGAACAGTATCCGATCATCTCGATTGAGGACGGCATGGCCGAAAATGATTGGGACGGATGGAAATTGATGACCGATGAGATGGGCGCGCGCGTCCAGCTCGTCGGCGACGATCTGTTTGTCACCAACACGGATTTTTTACGCAAAGGCATCGAGCTCGGCGTGGCCAACTCGATTCTTATCAAGGTCAACCAGATCGGCACACTTACCGAAACTCTGGAAGCGATTGAACTGGCGCGCACGCATCGCCGCACCGCCGTCATCTCTCATCGTTCGGGCGAAACCGAAGACACATTTATCGCAGACCTTGCCGTCGCCACCAACGCCGGACAGATCAAAACGGGAAGCCTTTCGCGCACCGACCGCATCGCCAAATACAACCAACTGCTCCGCATCGAAGAAGATTTGCGCAGGGCCGCGCGGTATCCGGGCCTCGCTGCTTTCTATCAACTCGACCTGTCTGCACAACGCACGAATGCACGCGGGAGCGGCAAGGCGGGCAGCACATCAGCGAAAAAAGCGCGTGCGGCGAAAAGGTGACGGCATGATTTTCCTGTCTGTCGCTTAAGACGACGTTTTGAATTGATCGCTTGCAAATTTTGATAAGGGGAGCTTAATTTGACAGTCAGCAAAGGCCCGCTCGCACTCATCATTCTCGACGGCTTTGGCTATAGCCCCGCGCGCGAAGGCAACGCCGTTGCGCTCGCCTCGATGCCCTTCTACAACGAGATTCTGGAAAAGTACCCGCACACGTTGATCGAAGCGTCGGGCGAATGCGTCGGCCTGCCTTCGGGCGTGATGGGCAACTCAAACGTCGGACATCTCTGTCTGGGCGCAGGACGCGTCGTGCGCACGGACATCGAGCGCATCAATCACGAGATCAAGACCGAAGAGTTCGTCTCAAATCTCGCCCTGAACGCAGCCATCGAGAGCGCCGTCAGCCACGAACGCGCGCTCCATATCATGGGCCTTACTTCGGACGGTCTTGTTCATTCATCGCAGGAACACGCCTACGCGCTTCTGCGCATGGCGAAAAAACGCGGACTCAATCGCGTCTATGTTCATTGTTTTCTCGATGGCCGCGACACGCCGCCTGCTTCCGCCGACCGATACGTCGCGCAGATGCAGGAGAAGTGCGCGGAGATCGGCTGCGGCGAAGTGGCAAGCGTGTGTGGTCGTTACTATGCGATGGATCGAGACAAGCGTTGGGAGCGGACTGAGCGCGCCTATCGAATGCTCGTCAACGGCGAAGGCGAAAAGACGCGCGACCCCGTTGCTGCAATTAGAAAATCTTTTGAGCGCGGGATAACGGACGAGTTTGTCGAACCCGTCGTCGTGACGCGCGAAACGGGCGAGCCTGTGGCGACGATTCAGGCGGGCGATTCAGTCATCTTCTTTAACTTCCGCGCCGACCGCGCACGGCAGTTGACGAGCGCGCTCGCCGTGCCCGGTTTTGACGATTTCTCCGTGCCCGAACGCCCGCACACGCATTTCGTCTGCTTCGCCGTCTACGACAAAACCTATCCGCTGCCGGTCGCGTTTCCGCCTACGCAGCCGAAAAATATTCTGGCCGAAGTTTTCGCAGCCGTCGGCGTGCGCAACTTTCGTCTCGCCGAAACGGAGAAGTATGCGCACGTCACATACTTTTTTAATGGCGGCACAGAGTCGGAGTTTCCATTCGAGCGTCGCCTGCTGGTGCCTTCGCCGAAAGTCGCCACTTACGATCTCGCGCCGGAGATGTCGGCCTTCAAAGTCACAGACAAGCTTTTGCGCGCGATTGAAGAGCGAGACAACGATGTCTTTATCGTCAACTTTGCAAACCCCGACATGGTCGGACACACGGGCAAGCTCGACAAGACCATCGAAGCCGTTCAGCACGTTGACACTTGTCTCGGTTGGGTAGCCAAGGCGATGCAGAGCGCGGGCGGTCGCTTCATCATCACGGCGGATCACGGCAATTGTGAGCAGATGATCGACCCGCACACAGGACAGCCGCACACGGCGCACACGACCAACCCTGTTCCATTTGTCATCGCCGACGACGCGAGCATCGGCGTGCGTCTGCGCGAAGGCGGCGCGCTCGAAGACGTGGCCCCGACAATGATCGGCCTGCTCGGTCTTGAGAAACCCGAAGAGATGTCGGGGCGCGATCTGCGCGAAGACGGGTAAAGCCTGTCCGTCGATAAAAGCTTCGCTCTCATCCGTCAGCAAGGAAACACGTCGCTCCGCTTCATCGTTAAATAGCGTGTGATGAATTTCGAGCCGCGCAAAATTCTGGTCATTGATTTCGGCCAACTCGGCGACGTGGTTTTGAGCTTGCCGGCGCTTGCAGCCGTCCGCACAAAGTTTCCGCGCGCGCACATCACGGTTGCGGTTGGAAGACCGGGCGTGGCAATCGTCGAATTGTCTGGATGCGCGGACGAAGTGGCAGGCGTTGACCGCGTCGCTTTGCGCGACGGGCCAAAACCCGTCTCGTTGTGGAGAATTGCGCGTTTCGTCCGTGAAGTGAGGCGCGCGCGTTACGACTTCGTTATCGACCTGCATAGTCTCTCGGAGACGAACCTGCTCGGCTATCTTTCGGGCGCACGACACAGGCTCTACGCGCGTCGTCCCAATCGCTCGCTCGATTACCTCTCAAACTTTCGTCCGCGCCCGCCCGTCGAAGATAGAAACAAGCACGCCGTTGATCGTTATCTCGACGTGCTCAAGCCTTTGGGCATGGGCGAAACGTCGCGCACGCCGCGTCTGCGTCCGCGCGCGGAGGATGAAAGGGCCGTTGACGAGATTTTTCGCAAGGAGCGCGTGCCGACGGGCGAGCCGCTTGTCGGACTCTTTCCCGGCGCGGGCCATCCTTCGCGGCGTTGGCCCATCGAACGCTTTGCCGAGCTGGCACGCTCGCTTGAAAACAACGATGGGTTGCGCTCGATACTTTTCGCCGGCCCCGAAGAACGACGGCTTGTGCGCGAGGCGCGCTCAAAGTTTCCACGCTCAACCATCCTGCTTGACCGTTTGACGATTCCACAGCTTGCCGCTGCTCTTTCGCGTCTCGCCGTCTTCGTCTCAAACGATACGGGGCCGATGCACATTGCCGCAGCCGTCGGCACGCCCGTCGTTATACTAATCACGCGTCATGCGCAACTCTCCTCTTATCTTCCCCCCGGCGACCGACACCGCATCGTCGATGCTCCCACAATCGAAGCGATCACAACCGAAGCGGCTTACGCGGCAGCCCGCGCTGCCTTTACCACAGAGCGCGCAGCAGCAATCTTCTCAAACTAAAAATCATGAGCGGAATTTTTAAGAGAGCGTGTGCGCGCTTCACGCAAAGCGTGCCGGTCATTATCCTCGTTCTCACGCTCTTGCAAACGAGCGGCTGTCGCGTTAACAATTCTCAATCCAATCAGAATACGTTTGCGCAGAACTCTGCGCGCGTCGATCCAAGCTCTACTAATCCTTCTGCCGCACAAGAAACATCTCAAGCGACGCTTGAAGCCGACGCTAAGCTCACCGCGATAATCAACCGCGAAATCGATGAGGGGGAATTTAGCGGTGCGCGTTGGGGCATTCTTGTTCTCTCTCTGCGCGACGGTCGCACTGTTTATGCGCGCAATGCTGAAGATTTGGTAACGCCTGCGTCCGTCATGAAAATTTATACGACGGCTGCGGCGCTCGACATCCTGGGCGTGGATTATCGCTGGCGCACATCCGTCTATGCGGCAACCGAACCCAACCGCACGGGCACAATCGAAGGCGACCTCACGCTCTATGGTCGCGGCTCTCCTGATCTTTCATCGCGCGGCGCTCGTTCAGACTTCGCAGACCTCGCCGATCAGCTCTACGCGCGCGGCGTGCGGCGCGTCGGCGGTCGAATCATCGGCGATGAGAGCTATTTTCGCGGCGAGACGCTCGGCTCCGGTTGGCTCTGGGAAGATGCTCAGTGGTATTACGGCGCAGAGCCGAGTGCACTTTCGGTTGACGGCAACGAGTTAACTTTAAGCATCGCACCTGCTGACAAGGTTGATGACCCCGTCGAAGTGAAATTGATTCCGCCTGTCGAAGACGTGCGTATCACGAACGATGCACGAACCGTCGAGCGAGGCGCGCGTCCGACGCTCGGCGTGACCCGCGCCCTGTCTGCCAACGAGGTTCGCGTGTGGGGTGATTTTCCCGTCGGCGGCACTGCTTACGGCGTGCGTCTCTCGATCTATCGACCAGCGCTGCACGCCGTGCGCCTCTTCCGAGAGGCTTTACGCGCGCGCGGCATCGAGGTCAAAGGTGAGACGAAGACGAGAGACGCGCGAGCAGAAAGTGGAGATCAATTTGAGCCTTCACGTGCGGTCGAGTTGGCGCACGTTCTGAGCCGACCGCTTGTCGCGCTCGTCCGTGACACGAATAAGGAGAGCTTGAATCTTCAAGCCGAGCTTATCCTGCGCACGCTCGGTCGTGAGCGCGGCGCTGAAGCGCCCGATCCCGATCCGCGAAAGACGCTTGCGCGAAACACCGATGCAGCTGGCATCGCCGTTATTCGTCAATGGCTCGAACGCATCGGGGTCAATACACAGCCGCTTGCTCTGCACGATGGTTCCGGTCTTTCACGTCTTGATCTCGTCACGCCTGACTCAACCGCACGTCTTCTCGCTTATATGTCTCACACGCCAGTGTCTGAACCGTTCCGTAACTCCCTGCCGGTTGCGGGTCGAGATGGCACGCTCGGGGGCCGCATGCGCGGCACAATTGCCGAAGGACGAGTCTTTGCTAAGACCGGCTCGCTTGTTTACGTCAACGGTCTGGCAGGTTATGCGACCACTGCCGACAACGAACCGCTCGCCTTTGTAATCTTCTGCAACAACAAGACACAGGCGCGTTCAGCCTTACGCACAATCGATTCGATCGTGCTTGCACTCACAAAACACGCCGAATAATCAATGATTCACAAGCCTTGAGCAGGTCACATCGGGGCTTTATTAGATGCTTGCGACGTTAAATCTAGACAAACATAATTTATTATGTATAATCGAGTCTGCCGCCGCGTGGCTATGCACGGCGACCGTTGCATCGACGATTGTCCATCCTCGAGGCCGCGCGTAAGAGTCACAAGCGGCGCTCAGGCGCATCAACTCTTACATTTAGCGCTTACCACCGCCCGAACCCCTTTATCGTTGCCGCCGACCTCAACATTGCGGCAGCGAGGCTAAAACCCGAAGCTTTTTGCGAGACTTTATAAATCACAAGGTCCGTCATCGGACTCGTGAAAAAGCAGCCAGCCCGACCCGACGACGCAACCGTCACTCAACAAAAGCGCTGCTTTAAGCCTTAAACAAATCCGCCCATACCTCCAGCCGATCCTTGTAAAGACACTTTCTCAGGAGCCGAAGATATGTTGAACCGAACGAAACTGACCTTGTTGGCCGTCTTCGCCGCATCTTCACCGCTATGCGTGCAGGCCAGCAGCAGCATCGCCCCTCTCGCCCCCGCCATGAACTCGTTTGCGTACGCGTCCGTTCAGGGTGTTGCCAACGACCGGACGCAAGACGGACTGACCGGCCCTGTCCGCCGCATCAAGACCGAGACGGCAAAGATCACAACAAAGGGCGGCAAGCCCGTCGAGGGGCCGCGCGTGCTTTTGGAGACAGCGACCTACGACATCAAGGGTGTGAAAGTTGATAACGCATATTTCCTCGCCGCCGCCGGTGGAACGCTCACCGGCAAAGAGGTCTATAAGTATGACGACAAAGGCAACATCGTCGAGATGACCTTGCGCGGCGACGACGGCACGCTTCTGAGCAAAGAGACATACAGTTACGAGTTCGATTCGCTTGGCAACTGGACAAAGATGGTGACGGCTGTTGTCGTCGTCGAAGGCGGCGCGATGAACTTTGAGCCCACCGAGGTCACATACCGGACGATCTCATACTTCCTCGATGAAGCGACGCTCGCCAAAATGTCGCAACCGGCAGCGCCCGCGACCAACGCCTCCGCTGCTTCCGTCAACAAAGCTCCCATCACAGTCGCTTCCGCGCAACCCTCTGCCGCCGAGAGCAAGCCCAACGTCAACAATACTTCCAATGCTCCTTCTAAATCGGTTCCGGCCCCTGCCGTTGCTGAGAAGGCTGACGCTAAACCTGTCAAGACAGGGACGACTAAGATGGCCGCCGCACCGCCCGTTGCAACAGCAGATAAAGTCAATGTCTCGGCACCGCTAAACGTTGCGGCTGCTAATGCAAACACATCAAATGGGGGCCCTGTCGTCGCATCTGAGGGTGAAGCCCCTGCCAAGCCCGTCGCGCGAGGCTCACTCAAACCGATCTCCGGCGGCATACTCAACGGCAAGGC
>CBDUCU010000078.1:0-11589 GCA_965365725.1 uncultured bacterium
CCTACCTGCCGACGCTCGTCTCGCACGACCCGCAGTTCACCGACTACCGGCTCGAGACGGGGGGGCTGCTGCCGATCCCGAACGCCGAGGTGGACCGCAACCCCAACGTCCCGCAGAACCCGGGGTGGGGCGGGAGTGCCGCTTCTCGACCTTCGGCTAATTTGTAACGATGATGCAGATTATGCCAACGAGATAGAGCCCTCTGTGATCGGAGGCGAAAAGATTTCCGACGTTATTTTGAAAGTAGTGGCAGAACATGATTTCTCAAAGGGGCGAACAGAAGTTTTTTATTGAATGCTGGGCTGCGGCCTAACGAACTCGTTCAGACGGAGCGCGGGACATCATGGCTTCGATGATTCTTTCTTGCGATATGAGCGGAATGCTTCTCGCCCGTTTGGTTAAAGCGAGCTTTAGATGCTTCGCATGTCAACGAATCTTATTTTTACAGGTGACATTTGAAAGGTTGGCTGGTTATGGAATTCCATCTCAATCACGCTAAAGATATCCTCAGGCGCACTCCTGCCGCGTTGAATTCGTTGCTGCGTCAACTGCCCGACGACTGGGTCTTTTCAAACGAAGGCCCGGATAGCTGGAGTCCTTTTGACGTTGTAGGCCATCTTATACATGGGGAGGAAACCGATTGGATTCCTCGTGCGAGGATCATCTTGAGGTATGGCGAAGGCCGCGCTTTCGAGCCATTCGACCGACTCGCTATGTTCGAGAAATCAAGAGGCCAGTCTTTGGGTGACCTGCTGGATACGTTTGAGCGGCTGCGTGGAGAGAGCCTGCGAGAATTGGAAGAGATGAGCTTAACGCCGGAGACACTCGGGAAGCGCGGGCTGCATCCTGAGTTGGGAGTCGTGACACTCGGCGAGTTGCTCTCAACGTGGGTGGTGCATGACCTGAGCCACATCGGGCAGATCACCAGAGTGATGGCAAAGCAGTATGGTGAGGCGGTCGGGGCATGGCAGGAGTATTTGCCCGTACTGCACAAGTAGTTGTATGACAGCACGCATCTAAGAGCGCCATGCATCCGAACGCGAGTTAGCGGGCTCTCTCATCGATAAGTTGGTCGAATCAGCGCGTTGTGTACGCGGTTGGGTGATGCCGGGCGTTAGCCCGCTTTCAATGCGAGAGCACTGCCCAAATCAACGGCAGTACTTTTCAGGAGACACAAGACCGTGATTGGCAGGGCCATCATCCTCGTCGCCACGCTCGCCGGACTGACGCTGCACGCGTTCGCTCAAAGCCCTTCGCCATCCAGACCCGATAGTATGGACGAGTCGGACGTGGTCCGTATCCATACCCGCCTCGTCACTGTGCCGGTCAGCGTTAGGGGGCGCGATGGGAGTTACGTGACCAGCCTGCGGCGAGAGGATTTCCGCATCTACGAAGACGGCGTCGAACAGTCCGTAGCACACTTCGAAACCGTCAGCCAGCCTATCGAGATCATCCTGCTGCTGGATTACAGCGTCTCGATACGTGCCGACCTGAAGGATATCCGGGAGATTGCCGCCGACTTCCTTGACCGTGTGCGCCCGGAGGACCGCGTGCGGGTCGTCGCGTTCGGCCAGGACATCTCTGTCCTGCGTGGTGACAGCCACGACCGCGAGTCGTTGCGCCGGTCTATCCTCAGCGCGCTGATGACGGGGGCGACGGCGCTGTATGACGCGGTGCTCTTCACCTTCCGGCACATGGTCCGGCCGGGCGGCGGTCGTAAAACAATCATCCTGTTTACTGACGGCAAAGACAACAGCAGTCATCAAGGGTCGTATGAGCAAAGTCTGGCGTACGCGGAGGAGCCGGATGCCGTCGTGCACGTCGTGAAGTATGGCAATCTCCCGAACACAGAGACGGGGCCGGAGCGGGACGGCAGACTCTATCTGCAGGAGTTGGCAGAGAAGACAGGAGGACGGTTTTATTTCGCCGGGGGGCATAACAGCATGCTCGCGGCGCTGAGCTCGATAGCCGAGGAGCTAAGGTCGCAATACAGCATGGGGTATTATCCTTCAGCTGCGGCGCGACCCGGTAAACGCCGAAAGATCAAGGTCCGCGTCAACCGCTCGAACGTCGCAGTAAGGGCAAGAGATTCGTACACCATCAGGACAAAAGAGCAGTAGTCCCACCGTCCAACGACTCTCAAGGCTGGGCGCGGGCTAACAACGCGATGCACTCGACCCGCGACACGACGGCTCTCATCAAACTCAATCTCGCGGGCGGGCAAGTGATAGGCAACGTCAGGTGGCTGCAACCTTCTTAGTACTACTCCCGTAATAGCGAACCAAGAACCTAAGGTTAGATGCGCTGTTAATTTTTGCGCTCTCTAATCATTATGTAAATAGAGATGTCTGGAGGGAGTTGATATGGAGAAGCGTCAGGGAGAATATCGAATGAAACATGATCTTATGTTAACCATCACGTCTCTACTCTCGATCCTCTTCTTTTTGTTTCATCATACCGACGACGTTCTTCGAGGCAGAGCCCCGGGAGGTCTGTCGAACCTTGTTCCGATACTGATCCTGGTCGTGTGGCTGTACGCAACGCTGGTACTCGCCGGACGGCGATCAGGGTACGTCGTCATCCTACTCTTGTCGCTCCTTGCTTCGGCCATACCCGTCCTCCACATGAGAGGGTCGGGACTTATCGGCGGCGGTATCGCCGACTCGAGCGGAGTCTTCTTCTGGGTCTGGACGCTCATCGCGCTCGGCGTGACCGCGCTTTTCTCCGCTATCCTCTCGGCGCACGGGCTTTGGAGCCAGACGAGGAGATGACAGAACTACTTTCAGAAGCATCGCTCCGTTTGAAAGCGAGACTCGCCGAATTCTTTATTCTTTCAATTGCTTGAAGGCGTGCCCTCTGTATTCGGACAGATTTCTCTGCCCGGTATATTTGTCATACCCCATGATCCGGCAAACGAAACTTTATCTCAGATTGGGTTTGCATCTTCCCTGATTGATGTCGGGTTTCACCCCGCACGCACGTGACGATTAACGGTTCAGATTGGATGACGCATCTGCTTCCACCGCTCGCACGCCGTCTATTCCCCTTGCCCGCTACGGCCTCTGCTCTAGGTGGAATACCTCTGATGTAATTCTTAGTGAAGCGTGTGAATGCTGAAGGGAGGAGAGATCAGCGATCGCACACGACAGTCGTCTTCTGACTAACGCGTCATCTAACAACTGTCTGCACCCGACCGCTAAACAGCGCGGCTCTACAATCGCTGGGCCTGGTCGTAAATCAGATAGGTGCGCGGCAGGTGATGCCGCGCATGCGGTGTCTCTCTCTACACTTAAAAGCGTTATGCTATTCTCAATCATCCAAACGTAAGGAGACTTAATCTTTTGTGAACCGCTTTGTTTCATCATTTGTTTTGGCCCTTCTGATTCCGAGCGGTTATTACGCGCAACAAAATCCGCAACCCTCTCCGCCTGAGCTGCGTCGTGCCGCGAGTCAAATTCTTTATCGCGTCCCGTTCGATCTTTATGGCGGGCGTATCTATTTGCGTGTCCGCGTCAACAATTCAGAGACGCGCCCATTTCTGCTTGATTCCGGAGCACAAATCGCCCACATCCGCACGGAACTTGCTCAAGCGCTGGGTCTTAAATTGGGAGGTAGTCTCGGCGTGACGGGAACAGGCACCGGGCGCATTAAGGCACACTACATAGATCGTGCGACCTTCAATATTTCCGGCGCTGAGTTGGCAAACGAGCGCAGCATCGCCCTCCCAACCGCAGATTTTTTCCAGCCTTTGGAAAGTTCTTTCGGGCGCGCGTTTGACGGTGTGCTTGGCTATAACTTTTTCAACCGCTTTGTAGTCGAGATTGATTATGCAAATCAAACGATCAATTTATATGACCCTTCGACTTACCGTTACGCAGGCTCGGGTGAAGTTATCCCAATCAGGATAATTGATAAAAAACCGTATATCACAGCTACATTGACACCGATTGAAGGCGCGCCAATCCGGGCCAATCTTCACATTGATACGGGCTTCGGCGGAGGCTTTGGCTTTAACGGTAACTTTGTTGCAGAGAACGATCTGGTTCGAACTGCACGCACAACAATCGAATCGTTTAATAGAGGTGCGGGCGGAGAGACGGCGGCGCGTCTTGGTCGCGTCAAAAGTTTGCAATTCGGACGCTTTATCATAGCGAATCCGACAGCTTCGTTCTCTCTCGTTCAAGGCAGAGGTGTGCGTTCCGACTCGGCGGGTAGAATCGGCGGCGGCATTCTGCGGCGGTTCAAAGTCGTTCTCGATTACTCGCGCAAACAGATGATTTTAGAGCCGAACGCGAACTTCGATGAGCCGTATGAAGCAGATATGAGCGGCATCTCGCTCGTCGCTGAAAGACCTGACTACAAAACATTCATCGTCTATAAACTGACCGCCAACTCTCCAGCAACCGAAGCCGGATTACGTGAAGGCGACATCATCCTTTATGTTGATGGCAAGCCGACATCGGAATTTACGCTCGAACGGATACGAGAGATGTTTAAGCAGGCGGGACATGAACTTTTGTTGCAGGTGAAGCGCGGCGACCAGATGCTGAAGGTTAAGGTAAAACCAAGGCGATTAATTTGACGCACGGTATAAAGCAGGGATGGATGAATGATGAAGCATAATCAAAACAAGCCCAACAAAAACTCCTTTGCAGTTATAGGATTTGTGGCTGGAGTGCTGACCGTTCTCCTCGTCCTTTTTGCAACGAAAGGATGTTGAGCACGCACACCGGAGGACGAACGCAGAGGACAAAGCAGATAATGCGGGCGAGCAACATGCGCCAACTCAAGTGCCACCCAACGCCCGGCATGCAAACCCGACCACGATTGAGCGTACCTTTCATCGGTAACCTGGTTCGTAATCAGGTTCAATGGCGCGGCGTGTGACCCGTAGTGCTGTGCGCTTTCCTGACAGAAACGGAGAAACTTCATGGAAGCGATTCTTGAACACAAATTTGCTCCGGGCGTGAGTGGGTTTGCGTTGTTTCGCTTGATGCCGGAATTTAAACGCAACATCCGGCGGGGTTTCCATTTGCGAAAAATCGACGTTTTCGACAGGCAGTCGCCAGATGGAGTGATACAGGCGTTGGAATTCAGGAGAAAATGAATCTGAGTTCAGGCTAGCCCAAAAGCCTTCCAAACGGCAGATCGCGGAGTCGAGAAGGAGATTGCTGGAAGACGACCTCAAGTACAAACTTAATTCGGCAGGAGATTTCTTTTACAAGGATATTTACATGAAGATCAACAATACACACATCCCGGCTCTGGAAGCAGCACGTAAGATTGTAGATGTGTTTGGATTCACGGTCTCCGGGACGCGCGCAAGCTAACAACGGACGCGCACTCAATGTCTCTATAGTTCACAGAGCCGTTGTTGCGGCGTTTATAATTTCGTAGTCAGGCCAAAGGTTGAGAATCCAGCGACCTATTTCAAAATTAAATTTGCTATCGCGATGCGTGTCGCGCTTATGAATAATCCGGTACAAGGTTTCGGCTGCTTCGCTGTTATCAGAAGATGTGGATCGCAACCCGCATAAGGTTGGTTATGACCAACTTTGGAATAGAACTGAGCGGGCTAAACATACTGATGGGCATTGCCTGGATTTGTGCGCTGGGCTGGCTCGTTTTTGCTGCCGTCGCATTGTATGGTCTCGCAGGACGCAAACCGTTATTACCCGCGCAAAATTCACATCCGATGACAGACGCGCCGCTCGTCTCCGTCCTCATCCCTGCGCGCAATGAAGCGCAGCGCATTTTGGCTCAATCGGTTCGCTCGGTTCTCGAGCAGGATTATGAACAACTGGAAGTTATCGCAGTTAATGACCGCTCGACCGATGCCACAGAATCAATCTTGCGTTCAATGGCTGAAACAGACGCGCGTCTGCGTGTCATTAACGGTGTCGAACCGCCCGCCGGATGGCTCGGCAAACCCTTTGCTTTGCAGCAAGCGTTAGAAGTCGCGCGCGGGGCCTGGGTGCTGACGGTTGATGCCGACATGTTGCTTGAGAAAGAAGCCGTCCGTGTTGCTGTCGGGCGAGCGCTCGCAGGAGGCGGCTACGATGTTTTGACGCTGATGCCTTACTTCGAGGCCGAATCGTTTTGGGAGCGCGTCTTTACGCCGGCATGGATGTTGGTTCTGCTCGGCGGATACCCGTTCGCGGCGGTCAATCATCCGAAGATGAAACAAGCCGTCGCGCTGGGCGGTTTTATGCTGATGCGACGGCAGGCGCTGATGCGCATCGGAGAGTTTGCGGCGGTGCGCGCCGACATCGTTGAAGATATACGGCTCGCCGAGCTGCTGAAGGGTTCGGGAGCAAGCTGCCGCATCGAACACGCGCCGAACCTGATGCGGACGCGTATGCAAAGCAATTTTCGAGAGATCTGGGATTATTTGTCGCGTTGCATGTTCGCCGGGATACGATACTCGTTTGTTCTTGCCGCGCTCTTTATCCTGACGGGTTATGCGTTCGTCGTCGCGCCCGTGCTGGTTGCGGCTTTTTGCCTGATAATGTTTGCAGCAGGCGCATCCGGCGAATGGTTGAATGCACTGTTTGCTCCGTCTCTGATAATTTGGGCGATTCAAGTTTTCGCTCTGATGTTTATTTGCAAGAGAAGCGACATTCCCATCGGCTATGCGCTGACAACTCCGCTCGGTCTTTCGCTGTTTTATACAGCGCTTCTGAGTTCGGTAATCAGCCTCTTGCGCGGTAAAGGTGTGGTGTGGAGAGAACGCCGAGTTTATGAGCGCGCAGGCGTTGGGCTGCCTGCACGCGACAAATAAAACGGCAATGCCAAAGCTGCAAGTGGACAATTATGGGCTGCCGCACGAGGTCAAAGCAACAGACGTTCCAACCAGCTACTTTCTTAAAAGCGTTGTCTTTGAAATCCTGGCTTATCGCCAGCCCGTCTCCTTCCTACTCATCTCCGCCGTTCGGCTGCCCAGATCCAGCGTCAGACCCTTTGACACAAATGGAGAGAAGAAAAAAAGTGTCGAGAAGATCAGACACAAATCGGCAAAATCACTTGTTGTCTGCTGCAGCAGCAAATAGCGCGACTCTTATCGGCAACCTCATCATGACATCGGTCGGGTGCAGCGAGTGAGGCAGGGCGTTGAGCCGCGCGTCGGGTTAAATTCATGCTCTTCCACGTCAGCGAAGAATCGGGCATCGAGCGTTTCGAGCCGCGACCCTCGGAAGACGGTCGAGCGGCTGTTGTGTGGGCCATCGGTGCGGAGCACCTGCATAACTATCTTCTCCCGCGCGAGTGCCCGCGCGTGACCTACTATGCCGGGAGTGAAACCACTCCGGCTGACGTAGAAAGGTTTCTCGGTTCAAGCCCGGCTGTCATCGCCGTCGAGAGTGGGTGGCTGAGGCGACTACGTTCGTGTCGGCTATACTGCTACCACCTGCCGCCCGGGACGTTCGAGTGTATTGACGAGTGCGCCGGCTACTACGTGAGCCGTGTGCCGATCGTGCCGGCACGCGTCGAACTCTTTGACGACCTGATCGAAGAGCTGTTGAGGCGCAGGGTCGAGCTACGTTTTGTGCCAGGCCTGTGGGCGTTACATGATGCGGTGGTCGAGTCTAGTTTGCGGTTCTCTATGATCCGCATGCGCAATGCGCAGCCGAGGGCGACGACCTAACACTTCCACGGGATGCATCCAAAAGTTTTTGGGGGTGAAAACAGAATGAAATCCACAGCGTCATATACAGTTTTAATCGCGATGTCTTTAACGACGACGTGTTGTGGCTCTCACTCTAGCGAGAGGACGGCTTCTGTGGAGGTGAGGCAAACTACGAGACGAGACGTTTCATATCCTGTCCCCGATGAGCTTAGTTATGCGAAAGATTTTGTCCAACTGTTAGTTGAGGAGGGGTGGTCTGTTCAAGATGTG
The DNA here is from genome assembly GCA_965365725.1 of uncultured bacterium. Lineage (GTDB taxonomy): Bacteria > Acidobacteriota > Blastocatellia > Pyrinomonadales > Pyrinomonadaceae > DASQDT01. The sequence continues at coordinate 7,895 of CBDUCU010000078.1, forward strand.
CGTCATTCAAAATTCAACAGCTTCTTCCGTGAGACGAGCAAGGCCGCTTACATCAAAACAGATAGAGGCACATTTGAAGTCGTCTTCTTTGACAGGGACGACGAGGTTGGGCGACTTCAAATTAGCGAAGAGCCAGATGCGGACGCAAATTATCACAATTATATCCTGCAAACACCAAAAACAGACCAAAGAATTGAAGGCGGCGCATGCTATTTCACCAAGCGTCGAAACATGCTAATTACAACGACTGATCCTGAATTGAATAAGGCTCTCGATAGACTCTTAGCCGAGAGCCACAGATGATGTCTCGGCTGCTGAATTTGACTTGTCTTATCCGTTTCTACACCGCGAAGAAATAGTCTTTGGCGAATACAAGGATGACGACTAAACAGTCTTTGAGGAATAAGTATGTTTTGCCCTAATTGTGGATCAAGAAACAATAAGAAGCAGAATTACTGTCGTTTTTGTGGATTGAACCTTCGAGACACGACGAGATCGCTGATCAGCCAGCTTGCCTTTGGCGAAGATTCAAGCCTGGTCAAATCCTTAAGTGCGGTCAAACGAATTATTGATTTAGCTTTAGCCGCACTGGCCGGCGTGGTGATTGTCTGCGGCGTGGCCTACTTTTTTTTCGGGGCAAGCTTTGGCAGAGATTTGATGAAAATAGGGATGGTCGTTTTCTTTCTGCTCGAACTTATTCTGGGAGCTGTCGGTTATTTTCAACGTCAGGAGAGAAGCAAGGCCAGAGCCGACAAATTCGAGCAGAACAAAACTGAACATTTGAATTCAAAAGAAGCCGTCAACCTCCTTGAAGAAAAACTGTTTGTTGAGACGGTGCCGAGCGTCGCCGAAAATTCAACTGAATTGCTTTCAATCGAAAGCAAAACCCGCAGGCTTGATTGATCTGTTCCGTCCGGTGCAGCTTGCCTGCTCTCTTCCGAGAGATTTTAAGACGAGCCTTTCGAGGGCTTTTCGCTATGCAATGATTCAGATAGAAATTGCGCCGAGCTGTTGATACAAAGTTTTATATGAGCCAGGTTAAGATCAGAAATGCTTGTCTGGACGATTCTTCAGCAATCGCGCGTCTGATGCCGCAGCTTGGATATCCAACAACTCCGGATGAAATGAGAGAACGTTTGGAAGCGATTTTGTCTAATTTAGATTACATCACTTTTATTGCAGAAGTTCGGAAAGAGGTTGTCGGCATGGTTGGAGCCGGCATCGGTCGCTATTATGAAAGCAACGGAGTTTACGGGCGTTTGTTAGCTCTCGTGGTTGATGAAAGATGGCGCGGTCGCGGCATTGGAGCATCGCTGGTAGCACGAGCCGAGCGCTGGCTAAAAGCGCATCAAGCCACTTCCATAGTTGTCAATAGCGGAAGACATCGAAGCGAGGCGCATCGGTTTTACAGCCGGTTAGGTTATGAAGAGACAGGAGTGCGTTTTGTGAAGTTGTTGTCTTAAGCCTTTCAACACGTGAGCAGTTGGATTAACTCTCTGCGCGCATCGTCAGACAACGCATTCAGCTCAACCCGCTTTAGATTATCCTTTATCAATCTCCAATTCGCGGCGTGCACCCGCCGAGCGCGCGTGACCTCAAAGTCGATGTGAGCTTAAAGAGACCGAGCTCGGTCAAAGATGTCCTGACGCGAAGCCGCCTCAGCTTGCAAGCAGCTCTCGAAGAGTTACGCGGGAATTGCTAAAGACGCTCGCACAACGCACGCACAATTCTTGCCACAAGCAAGTGTTATAAATCTCAAATAACGCACGCCGAATCCCACCCCGCAGTTAACAAACATTTAAGCCGACATTCACGCGTGATTAACTCGCGGGTTGTAGCCTCTCACGCTTGAACCAATCAGACAAACGGGCAGTCAACCGGCGCACACGCGCGTGAAGCACACGCAGGCGACCGTATCAATCTTCTTATTCATTCCATTGGTCTATCCATCAAGCGGCATTTGTAAATGTCGGACAGCATTCTCAGGAGGCTCAAATGATTCAGCACTCTGCGAGGCGGCCCCTTTTGTTCTTCCGTCTCGTTCTTCTAACAGGCGCGCTCGCCGTGTTTGCCTTGACTGGATTTGCGCAGTCAAGCCCTTCGGGCACGCTGACAGGCACGGTGCACGACCCGAACGGCTCAATCCTGCCCGGCGTAGAGGTCGAGGTCAAAAACGCGGGCACAGGGTTGAGCAGAACCGTTGCGACAAACGCCGAGGGGCGCTGGACAATTCCGGCCTTGCCCGTCGGCACTTACGAAGTGACTTACACGCTCAACGGTTTTAAGCAGCTCCGCCATGCGGACGTGCAGGTCGAGGCATCGGTTCCGCGCACGCTCGATGCAAAGCTCGAAATCGGAGAGATTAGCGGCGAGACGATTACCGTGACGGGCGGCGAAGTTCTCGTCACGCCTGAAACGGCGACGGTCGCGCGGCAGATCAATGCCGAGCAACTGGTCGCCGTGCCCACTTCAACGCGCAGCTTTACGCAGCTCTTAAACACAGAGGCCGGAGTCAATGCAGACCTTGCGCCCGTTGCGACCAATAGCAACGGCAACCAAAGTCCTTCGGTCAACGGCACGCGCACCACTTCGACGAGCCTGTTCTTTAACGGCGTGGACGCGACCAATATCACGACTAACGAAGGCTCTCTGAACGACAACATCGCGCCCGCGCCCGAGACGCTTCAGGAAGTAAAACTCCAGACCTCGCTCTACGATGCTTCGACGGGTCGTTCGGGCGGCGGCAATTTCCAGCTCGTCACAAAGGCGGGCACAAACAGCTTCAACGGCTCGGTCTATTACTATCTTCAGAACGAGAAATTCAACGCCAACGATTTCTTCTTTAACAAAGAAGCGATTGACCGGCCAAAGGCGCGTCGCAACGAAGGCGGCTTTACCATCGGCGGCCCGATCAAAAAAGAGCGTTGGCACTTCTTCGGCGGCTACCAGTACACAAAGGCCGTGACGGGCTTTGTGCCGACGGCGCGCAGCACATCGGTTGTGCCTCTCGCTTTCGCGCTGCTCGGCTCGGAGCGTTCGGCGGCGGCTATTGCCAGCGCATTCAATCAGGCGCGCGATCAGTATCGAGCAGCGCAGGGACAGGCGGCGGTCTGCGCGGGGACACCTGTTCCTGCCGGTTGTCTGACGGCTGCAGACATCTCGCCCATCGCCGTCAACCTTTTCAATTTGCGCAATCCCGCGACGGGCGACTTTATCTTCGCCTCGCCGCGCGCGGGAGCGCGCATCATCGGCTACGACCGCACCAATCGAACAAGCGGCGCGATCTCGACGCGCGGTTTTCAATTCGGAAACGCGCCCGTTGCGACGCGCAATCTCTTCGAGGACAACCCGCTTGTCCAGCAACTCAACGTCCGGCCTTCCGAGTTTGAGCAGCACCAGCTCACCACGCGCGTCGACGGGCGACTCTCTGCGGCCAACACGCTGACGGGCACGTTCTTCTTCTCAAACTTCCCCGCGCTCGATTCGTTCCCCGATCCTTCGAGCCTCATTTCGCCCTTCGTGCTACGTCGCGCCGACCGCAACCGCACGCTTGCCGTCTCCAACCAACACGTCTTCGGCCCGACACTCATAAATGAAGCGCGCTTCGGATATTTCTCTCTCGACAACACGCGCGCTCTCGACGAGCCGTTTCTCGCACAGGAAAGCCAGCGGGTGGATTTTCCACTGCGCGTGCA
>CBDUCU010000079.1:0-11572 GCA_965365725.1 uncultured bacterium
ACTTTTGCCTTTTACCTTTTTACTTTTGCCTTCTTTAGACGCTTAGGATTTCCTGTTCTTTGTTTTTTGCCAGCTCGTCAACTTTGCCGATGAAGATGTTGGTGAGCTTTTGGATTTCTTCGAGGCCGTCGCGTTCGGCATCTTCGGAGATGGTTTTGTCTTTGAGCAGCTTTTTCAATTTGTCGTTTGCGTCGCGACGGACGTTGCGGACGGCGGTGCGGTGGTCTTCGGCGATCTCATGAACCTGTTTGGCAAGCTGCTTGCGGCGCTCTTCCGTCAGAGGCGGAACGGGGACGCGTATGAGCTTGCCGTCGTTTGAAGGATTGAGGCCGAGGTCGGCGCTGCGTATAGCGGTCTCGACCGCCTTGAGCTGCGTCGTGTCCCAGGGCTGCACGGTCAGCATGTTCGGCTCCGGCGCGTGAACCGAAGCCATCTGATTGAGCGGCGTCGGCGTGCCGTAATAATCGACTACTACCGAATCGAGCAGACTCACCGCCGCGCGCCCTGTTCTGACGGTCGCCAGCTTCTTTCTCAAATCCTCAAGCGCTCCCTCCATACGGGGGCGCGTCTCTTTGATTACGTCCTTCTCGCTCATCTTATTCTCCGTAAATCTTGAATCGTAAATCGTGAATTGTGAATCATAAATCGTGAAGGAGCAGCCTGACGAATTTGCTTCTTAAGACGAAGGCTAAATAGCCCTCAACTCTCTCTTAACGATTTACGATTCACGACCTACGAGCTACGGCATTGTGGTGCAAACTTTTGTGCCGACTCCCTGTGTGCCGGTAATAACGCGTCGGATGTTGCCGGGCGTACGCATGTTAAAGACGACAATTGGTAGATTGTTGTCCATGCAAAGTGAGATGGCCGATGCATCCATCACCTTTAGTTGACGCTCAAGAACTTCCTGGTAGGTGATGCAGTCGTAGCGCGTGGCCGTCTTATCTATGACCGGATCAGCCGTATAAACGCCGTCAACTTTTGTCGCTTTGAGGATCGCGTCCGCTTTGATTTCGAGCGCGCGGAGGGCGGCGGCAGAATCGGTTGTGAAATATGGATTGCCCGTGCCGCCCGCGAAGATCACGACGCGGCTCTTTTCGAGATGGCGGACGGCGCGTCGGCGGATAAAAGGCTCGGCCACCTGCGGGATGTCGATGGCGGACATGACGCGTGTATGCACGCCCTGTTTTTCGAGAGCGTCTTGCAGTACGACCGAGTTCATCACAGTCGCAAGCATACCGATGTAATCTGCCGCCGCGCGATCCATGTTGCCCGCGCTTTCAGACACGCCGCGAAAGATGTTGCCGCCGCCGACGACGATGGCAATCTCGACTCCGAGCGCGTGAATATCCTTGATCTGAGCGGCGATGTCGTGCGCTACGCCCACATCAACGCCGTAATTCTGCGCGCCCATCAAGGCCTCGCCCGACGCTTTCAAAAGAATGCGCCGGAAGACAGGTGCGCCCTCCGTGCCGACGGCTGCCGTGGTGTTGTCGCTGTTAGTCATTGAGAAGAATTAACATGGATCGACAGGATGAGAAACGATCAACGATGTACGCCGAATGAAAGACAGCGTGCTTTTTATTCATCGTTCATCGTTTCTTTCATATCCTGTCCACCGGTGTTAAATGTATTGATCTTTCTACTGGTTGCTGCTCATCGAAGCAACCTCGCTGGCGAAATCGTCGGCGCGCTTCTCCAGCCCTTCACCCATCTTGTAGCGCGCGAAGCGGCGAATGGTAATGCGCTCGCCGGTCGAAGCGATCTTTTCCGTAAGCAGGTCGTTGACGGTCTTGGCCGGGTCTTTGACGAAGGGCTGGTCAACCAGCACCGACTCCTCATAGAACTTATTCAAACGGCCTTCGACGATCTTGTCGATCACCTGTTCGGGCTTGTTTGCGTTCTTCGGGTCGTTTTTGGCTTGGCCGCGCGCAATCTCGCGCTCCTTTTCAAGCACATCGGCGGGAACTTCTTCGCGCGTCACATAGCGCGGCTCGGCTGCCGCAACGTGCATGGCGATGTCGCGCACAAGAGTTTGAAATTCATCCGTGCGCGCTACAAAGTCGGTCTCGCAGTTGACCTCGACAAGCACCCCGACTTTTCCGCCCATGTGGATATAAGAGCCGACCGCGCCCTCGGCGGCGATACGTCCTTCTTTCTTTTTGGCTGATGCAAGGCCGCGCTTGCGCAAAATTTCGATGGCCTGCTCCTCGTTGCCCGCCGCCTCGTTGAGCGCGTTCTTACATTCCATCATCCCCGCGCCCGTCTTCTCGCGCAGCGCCTTGACTGCTGCCGCCGTAATCTCTGCCATGATTCGTAATTCTCCTTTTATGAATAGCTGTTAGCGATTAGCTTTTAGCTTTATGTTTTGACCTTCGGGAGTTTATAGAAAAACGACTAAATGCCGAAAATGTTTTTAGCTGAAAGCTAACAGCTAATAGCTTCTAAAAAATTGCGCAGCCCCGGCTGCGTGTCCGCACCGGCAGGCTGCGCTCGCCGAAGAATAAAATCTGTGCTCTCGTTAATTTCTTAGCTTGCCACGCCGACCGACTCTGCGCCCTTTTCCTGTTCGGGCGAGCGAGGCGGCTGTTTGCCTTCGGTCGCTGCGCCGCCCGTCGCGCCGCGTACGGGTGCGCCTGTTCCGACTTGTTCGTGGTCGCCAATACTATCGGGTTGCTGGCCGGTTTTACCGAAGCCGATGTTGCCGGGCGTTGAGACCTGCGTTTCGGCTGAAGGTGCGGACGCGTTCATGTCAACTGCGTTCTGCGATTGCGCGCCGGGGTCGCGCTCGGTTGTGACGGATGAAGTCGTGACGGGCCGCTCAACGGACGCGCCGGTTGAATCTGCTTCGGCAGCGGCTTGCTCGGCTGCCTCGTCCTCCTGACCTTTGGTGCGCATCTGTTGTCCTTCGAGAACTGCGTCGGCGATGCGTGAAGCAAAAAGACGAATGGCGCGCAGCGCGTCGTCGTTGCCGGGGATGACGTAATCGATCCCATCGGGCGAGCAATTTGTGTCAACGACGGCGATGACCGGAATGCCGAGCCTGTTGGCCTCCGCAACGGCGATCTCTTCCTTACGCACGTCGATGATAAAAAGCGCGTCAGGCAAGCGCGTCATGTTCTTGATGCCGGAAAGGTTTTTTTCAAGAATCTCGCGCTCACGGTCGAGCTTGATGCGCTCTTTCTTTGTCAGCTTTTCGTAGCGCCCGTCGGTCTGCATCGATTCGAGATCGCGCAGACGCTTGATTGATTTTTGAACGGTCTGAAAATTTGTGAGCAGACCGCCAAGCCAGCGCTGATTGATGTAGTACTGCTGCGCGCGCTCAGACTCTTCGCGGATAGCGTCCTGCGCCTGGCGCTTCGTGCCGACAAACAGGACTGTACGCCCGCGATCTTCGCCCGCAAGGTTTGTGACGTAGGCAATTGCGTCGCGGAACATCTTCTGCGTCTTTTGCAGATCGATGATGTTAATGCCATTTCTTTCGCCGAAGATATACTCTTTCATCTTCGGATTCCAACGTTTGACTTGGTGGCCGAAATGCACGCCGGCCTCCAAAAGCTCCTTCATCGTAACGGTGACTGCCAAACTAATGCCTCCTTCGGCTGTTGATTGGTTTAGTGTACTCGCCGCGCCCCCTTCGGACTTCTCTCGTGAGAGAGCAACCAACCGAGGCGCGGCAATGGGTTATGAAAAGTAATGAGTGATGCATGATAAGTAATGAGTAAAAGCCATCTTACTCGCCACGCATCACTCATTACTCATCATTAGCGTTTCGAGAACTGGAAGCGCTTGCGCGCGCCCTTCTGCCCATACTTCTTGCGCTCTTTGATGCGCGGGTCGCGCGTGACGAGCCCGGCCTGTTTGAGCGATGTGCGCAGGTCGCTGTTGTATTCCATCAGAGCGCGCGTGATGCCGTGACGAACAGCACCGGCCTGTCCGGCAGGGCCGCCGCCAGCGACGTTGACGATAATGTCAAACTTGCTGGCCGTATCCGTCAGCGTCAAAGGCTGGCGGATAATCATGCGCAATGTCTGGTTGGGGAAATACTGCTCGAAGGTCTTGCGGTTGACGCGAACTTCGCCCGTTCCGGGGCGGAGATAGACGCGGGCGGTTGCGGTCTTGCGCCGGCCCGTTCCGTAATACTGAATATCTGTAGCCACTGATTCTTTCGTCCTTCAAATCAAAAGTTACTTGGCCGCCAGGCGCGCATGAAGATTGAGCGCTTCGGGCTGTTGAGCCGCGTGCGGATGCTCTGCGTCCGCATAAACTTTAAGCTTCTTTGCCATCGCTTTACCGAGCTTTGTCTTTGGGAGCATCCCCTTGACGGCGAGTTCGATAACGCGCTCGGGATGTTTCTTAAACTGCTCCTCAGCCGTCACGGCGCGCAATCCGCCCGGATAGAGCGTATGTCGGTAATAGACCTTCTGCTCGGTTTTTGAACCCTTAAAAACGGCCTGACGGGCGTTAATCACGATAACGTGATCGCCCATGTCGATAAAAGGTGTCCATTGAGGTTTGTTCTTACCCGTCAGCACGCGCGCCACCTCGGTTGCCAAACGACCCACCGTCTGACCCGCCGCATCCACGACGTACCACTTACGATTTTCTGCGAGTCCATCCCCGCTCGGAAAGTATGTTGACATATTGTAACTCTCTCTAAAATAAGCGCCTAAAACGCGAACGGCTAGCATACGAAACGGTCAAAAAGTTGTCAAGCTGGCTGGAGAAAGGCAAAACGGTTGACCGAGAGCTTCCGGCAAAAAGGCTCTCGGATAATGTTTACCCGAGAGCCTTTTTTGTTGAGCTTTGAACTGAGAGCTTATGGTTTGTTGCCTGTTGATTCAGGCGGCGCGGTCGTAGTTGTGCCGTCGGTCGTACGACGCTTGAGACGCGGCGCTTCGTTCTTCTCTTGAGTCTTGGGGTCGTCGCCCGTCGTCGTCGTTGTCGAATCATCGGCGGTCGGCTGGCGGCGTTTGAGCGTGGGGCGACCCGGTGCGCCGCCGTCGTCGCCTGCTGCCAAGTCGCCCGTCGTTGAAGCCTTCGAGTTTGAGAGACGAAGGAGACGATTCTTGACGCGTTGAAATTCAGAAGTTGAGAGAACGTATTCATCGCGTTCGGGGAAGCGCGCGACAAGCGACCGCGATGCTTCCATGCGGTCAACCGACTGTGGATGCGATGAGAAGGTGCGCGCCAGAAATCCGGGCTTCTTCTTATTCTGCGAAGAGAGCTTCTCAAACATCGTGGACATCGCGCCCGGATCATAACCGGCGGCCCACAGATATTGTGCGCCGAGACGGTCGGCCTCTTCTTCAGCCCCGCGCGAGAACTTGAAGAATGCGGCGGCCAGACCAAAACCAGCAGTTGATTGATAGATCATGCCGGGGATGCCGCCGAGAAAGATCGACCCGACCATCGCCAGACCCTCGATCCACTGGCCCTTCCGCATATTCTCCATCGCATGACGCGAAGCGACGTGAGCAATCTCGTGCGCCATCACGCCCGCCAATTCCGCTTCGTTGTCGGCGGCGAGAATCAGACCCTTGTTAACGTAGAAAAAGCCGCCCGGCAATGCAAAGGCGTTGACCTCGTCCGAATCAATGACTTTGATTGTGAAAGGAATCTTTGCATCAGAATGAAGAACAATATTTTGGCCGACGCGATTGACAAACTCCGTGATGAGCGGGTCGTCAACAAACTTGGCCTGGCGGTCAACTTCGGCGGCGAGTTGACGACCAATCTGAACTTCCTTCTCGATTGAGCCGCCGCCTGAAAAGATTTTGACGCCCTTATTGATCTCACGCTTGCCGATCAGACGCGGGTCTTCGTTTTCGGCGAGCGGCCTGTTTGCGCTCGTCTGAACGACGGTGGCCGGTTGCGCCGTCTTTTGTGCTTCTTTCTTCGATTCTTTCTGCTCGGTCTTCTTTTCCTTGTCAGCGTTGAGCGACGGCATCTCCACCGGAAGGCTGTTGAACGGCGGGCGCAGCCAAGGCGACGGTCGAACTCGAAAGGAGCGCGGCGACAATCGCAAGCGAGGCGAGCGAGCGTGAGAAGTGTTTCGACATCATGGAAAAGTCTCCAAAAAAAACGTAAACAGCTTGTTTCAAAGCGAGCGCACGACCCGGAGCGGCTGATCAGATCTAACAAAAAATTTCGCGGGTTTATTGCGCAAGTCTTTGATGCACAAGCGGGCGGCATGGGTTGCGCCGCCCTCACCCGTTAAAATCCTTCGCACTTTGGTTGACGCTCGGTTGGCTCGGATTATAGAGCAGAAGCGGCGAAAAAGATAAACAATTGCCGCGCCTTGCGTGCGCATGATACAGTCAATTTCGGCCCCGTCCCTCGCCTCATGAACGCTTCCCGACCCGTTCAACAATAAGTAGGTTTAATGAAACGCACGCAGGAGAAGATCAAGGACATCGTCGAACCGCAGGACTTCGACGAGGTGCGCAATGTCGCCACCGACCCTGCTCGCTCGCTCGCCGCCTATCGCTTCACAGACGCAACCTCCGACCTTCTGGCCCGCTGGCTTGACGCGCTCGCAGACCTTCCGCGCGGGCGCGGTGCCGCGCGTGCTCTGGCAGGCGCGCGCGGCGTGGGCAAAAGCCACACGCTCGCCGTCTTCGGCGCGCTTGCAGGTCAGGACACGCTCCGCCAAAAGGTTGAAGACGCGCACGTAGCAACCAGCACGCGGCGACTCGCGGGCCGCCGTCACACGGTCGTGCGGGTTGAAAGAGGCACTCGCGCGACGCTTATCGAAGAGATGGCCGTCGCCTTTACAAAGACTTTTGGCGGCAACGAGATTCAGTGGGGAGCAGACCCTTCGGAGATGCTTGCAATCGCCACCTCGCGTGTGGTCGATGGGACGCTCGTTCTCGTCATCGATACGGGATTTGATCGCCCCTTGCGCGTGCGACGCGACGACGGGCCGCAACTGGCCGCCATTGCGCGCGCCACACAGGGCGCAAACGCCTTCGTCACGCTCGCCCTGGACGACGACATCTCGAGTGCGGACGGCCCCAACGTCGCCATTGTCAGCGCCTATCAAATCGACTATCTCGACCACGAGCACCTTTTTCGCATTGTCGATACATATATCCTGCGCAAAAGCGATCAAGCGCGCGCCGCGCTTCATGACATCTATCTTCAACTGCGCAAAAGCGTACCCGGCTTTAACTGGAGCGAGCCGCGTTTTGCCACGCTCTATCCCGTTCATCCTTTGATTGCAGATGTGGCGGCGGCCGTGCGTCTCTATTCGCCCGGTTTTGCTTTTCTCCCCTTTGCTTCACAGGCCGCCCTGCGCGCCACCTCGCGCCCCGCGCTCTCGCTCATCCTGCTTGATGAAGTCTTTGACCGCGCCGAACGCGACCTGCGCAAATCACCCGAGCTGAAAGAGGCTTTCGAGACTTATGACGATCTGGCGACGCGCGCCGTCTCGCAGATTCCCGTCATGCAAAGGCTCGAAGCAAAGCTCGTCCTCAAAAGTCTCTTTATTCTTTCGCTCGACGGCGGCGGCGCGACTGCGCGCAGCCTGTGCGCGGCGTTGCTCGTTCCTGATGATGAGACTCAGCCGGGCGGCACGGCGCGCGTCGGCGAGACGCTTCGCCGCTTCGCCGAAGTCGCACCACCCGGTGCGCTAAGCGTGAGCGACGAGACGGACGACAACGGCGAAGCGCGCTATCGTCTGCAAATCGGCGCAGCTGACAAATTCAAAACAGCGCTTGAACGCAGCATCGAAAATTTTTCCGCGAACGAAACGACCTTGCTCGAACACCTGCGTGCGGCTGCGCGCCAGTGTTTCGAGGATTGGCCTTTCGCCGAGACGCAGCCGGACCTACCGCAATCTGTCAACTTCAGTCTTGCATGGCGCGGCTCAGAACGTCGTGGACGGTTGACGCAGCAGGGCGCGAGCGCGACGGATAACAAAAGCGCTGTCGGCGATTACGATGTCGATGTTTACGTGCTCACGCCAGACGGCGCGCAGACGGTCGAGATTGCCGGCAGCATTACAGATGAAAGCCGCAGCAGCAGGCCGCCGCTTTCAGTCGTCTGGCGACCGGATAAGCTTGCACCGGAAGAGTGGCAAATTCTTCGTCGCCTGCATGCGTTGCGTCTTGACGCTTCGCTCGTCACAGAGTTTGGAGATGTGGCGCGCGCGGCCCTGAGCACCCACATCGCGCAGGTGGCGCGCATCTGGACGCGCGTCTATCTCAACGATTGTGCGCTTGAGATCAACGGCGCAGGTCAAGCATTCGGCGATCACGCACTCGCGGCGCGCACGCTTGCCGCTGCTCTCACCGAGACGCTTGCGCCGCATTTCGAGCGTCTCTTTCCGCAGCATCCACAATTTGCCGATACGCTCAAGCCGTCGGACGTTGAGCGCGCGGCGGCGACGCTCTTTGCTGCCGCCGGAGACAACGAAGAAGAAGCGCAGAGGCTCGCACGCGCCTTCGCGCTGCCGCTCGGTTTGGTCGAGGAACGTGCTAACCGCTTGGTGCTCGTCTCGACAGCCGAACAACAAGAGCCTGCGTGGGTGCAAGAGATTTTGTCGGCGATTGTCGAAGGCCATGCGGGCGGGTTGACACCGATTGAAACGATTCGCGCTGCGCTCAGACGCGCGCCTTACGGTCTGCGACCGGAAGCGCAGAACCTTGTTCTGCTTGCGCTCGTCGCACAGCGTCGTATCGAGCTGGTGGGCGCAGCGGGCGAGCGTACGAGTCGGCGCGAGCTTGATCGCCCCCTGCGTTGGGACGAGATAAAGGGCGTTGCGCCTGCCCGGTCGTCCCGACTCGGCGAGGCCGAAGCATCTGAATGGGTGCGGCGTTTGACAGGGCGCACGGGCCTTGTTTTAACGAGTGCGCCAGAGACGCGAGAGACCATTCGTAAAGCTCTCTCCGATTGGCTGCAAAGGTGGGGCACGCTTCGCCTCGGTGATAGTTTTGACGCGCTGCCGGGTGCGGCGTTGACGACGCGCGCGTGGAAGATGAGATCGTCCGTTCAGAAACATTTTGGAGCGGCGGCGGCTGCCGTCCGTTCGGCGCTCGAAGGCGAAATTACGTTTGAAGAAGCTGTGGAACGCGTGGCCGACGCTTTTCGCGGCGACGCGGAAAGGTTTGAGAGCGTCGCGCGCGAACTCGAAGCTTTGACGACGCTACTCGAAAATGTTGACCGACGCGCACGCGCACGGACATATCTTTTGACGGCTGAGCCGACCGGTATTAGCGAGATTGAAGCCGCACGACGCGAGCTGCTCGCTATTGCGCAGGATCATGAGAGCGTCTTTGAGCCTGAACGAAATGCGCGCTTCAATCGTCTGTGGCCCGAATTTCATGCGCGCTACGCCGAGCATTACGCGTTGACACACGATCAGAGCGTCGGCGCATCGACGCTCCGACGCGCGCTTGACAGGTTTCTTTTGGGCGACCGTTGGCGCGAGTTTGAGATGCTCTCGCGTCTGAAGGTCGTCAACCGGCAATACTGGGCCGCCGCGCAAGAGCTTTTGCGACGCGGCGAACTGGCGCGCTGCGAGATGCCGACGCGCCAACTCCTCGTTTCACACACCTCCTGCGCATGCGGATTTAGCCTGATGCGCGCACGTGCGCTCGCGCGTCTGCCGCGCGAGCTTGAAGAGCTGATCGATCTTGCGCTGGCAGCATACCGGCGCACGCTCATGCTTTTGGGGTCACAGCTTAAGCAAGTCCTTGAAGCCGTCGCCGCGCAAGAGGAAGGGAAGCGAGAGCTGGCGATGCACGCGCGTCTGCTCGCGACGGCCTTCGGCGGCGGCACGCCCCCGCATCGCTTCTCGCGCATAGATATCCAGCTTATTGAACGCGCGCTGGCAGAGATGGATGCGCCAGCGCCCGTCCGCGTCAGTTCGCCGACCGAAGACTGCGGGCTGCTTACGCGCGAGGAGCTTGACGGTCGTCTGCGTCAATGGCTCGACGATTTACCGACAAACGCCGCGCTCGTCGAAGTCACGCAGGGAAGCGACTCGGATGCCGGATAAGAAAGGACGGACGGCGCAACGCTTGAGCGTTGCAATCGTCGGCGCAGGCCGTTTGGGAACTGCTCTGGCACGCGCGCTCGAAGGCTGCGGCCACGAGGTTAAAGCGCTGGTTGCAAGCCGCCAATCGAGCGCACGCCGCGCCGCACGCACAATCGCGACAAACTCACTTACGCTCTCTGTTGCGCAGCTCGCGCAAATTCCAAAAGTCGATCTGATGTTGTTGACCACGCCTGACGACGCTTTGCCGCAAACCGCCGCGCGCCTCGTCGCCTCCGGCATCGAAGTCAAACGCGGCGCGGTCGCGCTTCATGCAAGCGGAGCTTTAAGGTCTGACGTGCTCGGGCCGCTTCGCGCGCTCGGTTTTTCAGTCGGCTCGATGCATCCGCTTGTGTCTGTGAGCAATCAATCGAGCGCAGAGGTCTTGCGTGCGGCGTTCTATTGTCTCGAAGGCGAAAGGCGGGCCGTCCGGCTGGCGCGCCGCCTCGTGCGCGACATCGGCGGTCGCAGCTTCCACATAACGACCGACAAAAAGGCTCTCTATCATGCGGCGGCGGTGATGACGTCGGGCCACACGGTTGCGCTCTTTGACACGGCTGCGCATCTGCTCATGCACTGCGGTCTTAATGAGACGAAGGCGCGCGAAGTTCTCATCCCGCTTTTGCGGAGCACGGTCGAAAACCTCTCTTCGCAGACTCCGTCGCGTGCGCTCACAGGAACATTTGCGCGCGCAGACGCACAGACCGTCCGCCGACACCTCGATGCGTTTCAAACAGAAACGGAAGAAGCGCGCGCCGTTTACGTTTTGCTCGGTCTCGTCTCGGTGCGTCTGGCAAAAGAGGCCGGAGCAGACCGCAAGGCCTTAAAAGAGATTGCAAAAATTCTCGTCGAGACAAATAAGAGGCGATCAATAAAACATGGGCAGAATAAGAGACGATGAAGTATGAACAATGAACGCGGAATAAAAGACAGTTCGGCGTTCATCGTTGCAGCGTTCATCGTTTCTTTCGCTTTGTCTTGCGCGCATCGCTCTTTGGCATTAGCATCAAGTCACTGATTCCCCGAAGCTTCGAGCGAAAGGATTCGCCACATCGATGCCTTTGCACAACACACCGAGCGCGAGCTTTGCTTTGACCTTGCGCGTCAAACTTTCAAGCCGGGCCGGGACGCTCGGCGAGCTGACGACCGCCATCGGGCGCGCGGGCGGCGACATCGGGGCCATCGACATCGTCTCGGCTGGCCGCGACGCAATCGTCCGCGACATCACCATCAACGCTTCTTCAGACGAGCACAAGGCGCAGATTGTCGAAGCGGCGCGCGATGTTGACGGCGTTGAAGTCGTTAATGTCTCAGACCGCGTCTTTCTCATGCACCTCGGCGGCAAGATCGAGGTCACGTCAAAAGTTCCTCTTAAAACACGCGCAGACCTTTCGATGGCCTACACGCCGGGCGTAGCGCGCATCTGCCAGGCCATCCATCGCGACCCCGAAAAAGCCTTTACGCTGACAATCAAACGCAATATGGTCGCCGTCGTTACAGATGGAACGGCAGTTCTGGGGCTTGGCGACATCG